>JBDSBS010000079.1:0-7510 GCA_039921435.1 Planctomycetota bacterium
TGCGTGGTAGAGCAGGCAGCTCTCGCGGAACGCGACGAACGTGCGCTCGGCGGCTTGGTTGGCACTGAGGCCACCGACATGCGCGAACGACGAGTCCGGCAGCCAGCGCACGCGGTGCCCGGCGCGGCGCACGCGTTCGCAAAAGTCGGCCTCTTCGTAGTACATGAAGAAGCGCTCGTCGAAGCCGCCGATCTCGGCCAGCACACTCGTGCGGATGAGGAACACGCAGCCGCTGACGCAGTCGACGTCGGTGGCTTCGGTCGGCAGTTCACTCTCGACGAAGCGGCCGAGAAACAGCGCCTGCGGCAGGTATTGGCGCGGCAGATGGCGCGTCCAGGTGCTGCGCTGCAGGGCGCCGTGTTCGTCGACGATGCGCGGTCCGAACACGGCGCCGTCGGGCACTGCTTCGGCGGCTCCGAGCAGACGTTCGAGCTGGTCCCACGAGGCCTCGGCATCGGTGTTGAGCAACAAGACCCAGCGCCCGCGAGCGCGTTCGAGGCCGCGGTTGACGCCGTAGGCGAAGCCGCCGTTCTCAGGCTGCGGCAAGACGATCGCGGTCGGGTGCTCGCGGCGCGCCGCGGCGACGCTGTCGTCGCTGCTCAGGTTGTCGACGACGAGCACTTCGCACGGGATCTTCGGCGAGGGCAGCAGGCGGCTCAACAGAGTGAGCAGCAGGTCGCGCGTATTCCAGTTGACGATGACGATCGACAGGGTGGGGGTGGGGGCATCGGGAACGTCGCGCATCGTGTCGCGCCCATCATGCAGCGCGAGTGCTGCGATGTCTCGTCCGGGCTCCGCCGCACCGCCGCGCATGCCGCCATGGCACCGTGTGTTGCTGGCAACCACCAGCCCGTGCCGCCAGTGCGAGGTAGGCTCGATGCAGGGAACATGCGCGCCATTACATTCAGCTTGTCTGCAGCCTTGCTCACTGTCGGTGCGGTTCGCACCCAGGTGTGGCCTACGGCCACGGCGGTCGCGGTGACGGTGCGGGCCGGATCTGTGCAAGCGCCGTTCGTCGTGCCCGGCAGCGACGTCTGGCCGGGCTTCTACCGCGGCTGCTCGGGAACGGTTGGTGCTTCGTCTTGCACGGTGACGAACCAGATGCCAGCGACCAGCATCGACGGATCGTGGGTCATGGGTTGCTCTGCCCACCAGCCCGGCTCGTCGACGAGCGACGCCACCGTGCGGTACGAACTGTGGGCATCGACGCCCGTGTCGGGTCGGATCATGGTCACTTGGACACCAGCGGTCGCGGGCACCGGCTCGGCAGTGCTCAGTTTCGATCTGTTCGACGACGGCAGCGTCGACGCGACCGGGAGCACTTCGTTGCCGGCGACCATCGGTCCTGGCGGCTTGCCGTTCCGCGTGCGCGCCACCTGCGCTGCCACTGCCGGCATTTCGCAAGGTCCGTTCGGCTCGTCGTGGAGTTACTGGGGCACGGCCCAGGGCACGCTGTCCGTGCACTTCTTGCCGACGCCGTGCCAGACGCAGAACGTCGGGGCTCCGTGCGGCGCGCCGCAGCTCGCAACCTTGGCCAATCTGTTGCCCGGCGTCGACCTCGTCGGCGACTTCGACGCCGCGGTGGACATCGCGGTGCTGGTCCTTGGGTTCGCCGGTGCGGTGATTCCGTCGCCGTTGCCACCCGGTTGCGCCCTGCTGGTTGCGCCCGTGGTCACGGACTGGCACCTGGTCTCGGCGCAGCGTGCGCAGTGGGCCATGGCCGTGCCCCAAGCTGTGCGTCCTGCGACGTTCCGCGCCCAGATGCTAGGGCTCGACGTTGCCACGTTCTCCCTCGCGACGAGCCAGACGCTGCAGATCTACTGCCAGTGATTCCGGCGTTGTGCTTGCGGCTCGAACGCGCCTACTTGGCGCCGCGCAGAGACTGCTCGAGCTTCTGGACCCGTTCCTCGAGCTGCTTCATGCGCACACCCATGTCTTGCGAGGTGCGACTTGGCGCGACCGACGGTGCATCGAGCTTCGCGATCAGGGCTTCCGCAGCGCGAACTTGCTCGTCGGTGCCGCTCAGGATCACGGCATTCAGTGCAGGATGTGCAACCGCCCGCAGCGGCGTGCCCATCGGCATGCCCATCGGCATGCCCGCCCCTTCCATCGCGAGCTGAGCCTTGCGGGAACCAACGGCATCGTCGATGCGCGCCACCAGGTCTTCGGCGGCGGCGTGTTCGAGCCGCACGACTCGGGGCGGGCTGCTGCCCTTGTTGGCGATGTCGACCAGCGCGAGCAGGCGGCAGGCTGCGGCAACCTGGGGGCCGAAGCCCTGCAGAAGCATGTCGCTGTTGTTGCCGACATTGCCGAGCGTGAGACCCGAGTTGCCGCGCGCGCTGGCGTAGAACGGGCGCAGCGCGTTGGTGGCGAACTGTGCGTTGATGTTGAGCAGTGGCACTGACGTCAGGATCGGCGTCGCCTTCTGGTTGGCGTAGGACTCGACCTCGCTGAGTGGCACGAACAGGGAACCGCTGATGATCTCCTGCTGGCGCGGCCCGTTCCTCGCGATCACTTCGTGGAAGCCGGCGGTTGGATCCAGCGCGACGATCGCGAGGTCTTTGTGGTAGAGCAGCGAACCAAACAGCTCCCAGCAACCCTTCTTGTCGACTTCGGTCCTGCGTGTGATCCGGATCTTGTCGATGCCGCTCAGCTCGGCCGCATTGTAGAGGATGTTGTAGTCGAGGTATGCCGCGACACGGTCGACCAGCGCGGGGATGTCGTAGCTGCCGGCCTCGAGCACGAAGGTGTCAATCGCCGTGTGGGTCGCGACGGGCGCGGCGGCCGGCCGGCGCGCGTGTTGGTAGGGGGCCGCGAGAGCGATCAAGAGGGCGCCCACGGGGGCGGCGAGAAGGGTCTTCATTGGCGTTGTTCCTGTAAGGGCAGTCTCGGACGACGCGAACGAGGCACGTCTTCCTTGGCGCGCGAAGTTTGTCGAGGCATGCGCTGGTTGCGGCGAGTCGGGGACTCCGCCGTGCGATCCGCTTCGCAAAGGTCGAACACTGGCTGAGTGCTGGGCTTCCCCGCCTGCATGGCTATCGTGCGCCGTCTTGGAACGCGCCCGATGACCGAAGTCCTGCACAGCCACGTCAAGACCACCTCGCCCGAGTTTGCGCAGAATCGCGAACACCACCTGCGCGCGATCGACCAGATCGGCGCGCTCGTCGCGCAAGCTTCGCTCGGCGGCGGCGCCGAGTCCGCGGCGCGCCATCACAAGCGCGGCAAACTACTGCCGCGCGAACGCATCGCCGCGATCCTCGATCCGGGCACGCCGTTCCTCGAACTGTCGCCGCTGGCCGCGCATGGCCTCTATGACGGCGATGCGCCCAGCGCTGGCCTCGTCACGGGCATCGGCCTCGTGCAGGGCAACGAGGTGATGATCGTCGCCAACGACGCGACCGTGAAGGGCGGCACCTACTTCCCGATGACGGTCAAGAAGCACGTGCGGGCGCAGGAGATCGCGCTCGAGAACCGGCTGCCGAGCGTCTACCTCGTCGACAGCGGTGGCGCGTTCTTGCCGCTGCAGGCCGACGTGTTTCCCGATCGCGACCACTTCGGCCGCATCTTCTACAACCAGGCGCGCCTGTCCGCCGCGCGCATCCCGCAGGTCGCCGTCGTGCTCGGTTCGTGCACAGCGGGCGGCGCCTACGTGCCGGCGATGAGCGACGAGAGCATCATCGTCAAAGGCAACGGCACGATCTTCCTCGGTGGCCCACCGCTCGTGAAGGCGGCGACGGGCGAAGTGGTGTCGGCCGAAGACCTCGGTGGCGCCGACGTGCACACGCGCTTGTCGGGCGTTGCCGACCACTTCGCCGAAGACGAACCGCACGCGCTGCAGATGTGCCGTTCGATCGTCGCGCACTTCAATCGCCGCAAGCCGGCGCAGCTCGCGCTGCAAGCACCCGAGGATCCGCTCTACGACGCTGAAGAACTGCTCGGCGTGCTGCCGAAGGACACGCGCACTCCTTACGACGTGCGCGAGGTCATCGCGCGGCTCGTCGACGGCAGCCGCCTGCACGAGTTCAAGACGCGCTACGGCACGACGCTCGTGACGGGCTTTGCGCACCTGCACGGCATGCCGATCGGCATCGTCGCCAACAACGGCATCCTGTTCTCGGAGAGCGCACAGAAGGCGGCGCACTTCGTCGAGCTGTGCAGCCAGCGCAAGGTGCCGCTCCTGTTCCTGCAGAACATCACGGGCTTCATGGTCGGTCGCAAGTACGAGACCGGCGGCATCGCCAAGGACGGCGCCAAGATGGTGCAGGCCGTCGCGACCGCGCCCGTGCCCAAGCTGACGGTGTTGATCGGCGGCTCGTTCGGCGCTGGCAATTACGGCATGTGTGGCCGCGCCTACCAGCCGAGGTTCTTGTTCACGTGGCCCAACTCGCGCATCTCGGTCATGGGCGGCGAACAGGCGGCAGGGGTGCTCGTGCAGGTCAAGAAGGACCAGCTCGAGGCGAAGGGGCAGAAGCTGTCGGCCGCGGACGAGCAGGAGCTGAGCGCGCCCATTCTCGAGAAGTACGAGACCGAAGGGCACCCGCTGTTTGCGACGGCGCGCTTGTGGGACGACGGCATCATCGATCCGCGGCAGACGCGCGGGGCCTTGGCGTTGGCGCTGTCGGCTTGCTTGAACGCACCGATCGAGGATTGGCAGGCGCCGGTGTTCCGCATGTGAGGTTGGGCAGAACGTGCTAGAGTCCGCCCGCTGGCCGACCATTGCGTGCCGATGAGCGAGCCAGAAGGAGTCAACCATGCACAGCGTGCTCTTGGTGAGTTGCTTCTTGCCGACGACGTGGATCGTCGATGCCGCCTCTGGCCCCGGTACCAACTACATCGACCTACCGCCCGCCATCGCCATCGCGCAGAACGGCGACACCATTCTCGTTCGCGCTGGGACCTACACGGGGTTCACGGTTTCGGGCAAGGCGCTCACGATTCGCGGCGAGGGAGTCGCGACGACTGTTGTTTGGTCGACGACGATAGCGAACGTGCCCTCAGGGCAGCTTTTTCTCGTGTCTGGGATCGCGTTCGTACCACAGCCTTTCACGTTCGCGCAGACTCTGCAGATCACTGGCCCTGGCAACGTTTCGCTCGCGGATTGCCGTGCCACGGGTGGCACCGCCCGCGACGCCCTCCACCTCTCGGGAGCCACGGTGCACGCAGCTCGATGCCGATTCGAAGGAGGTCCGAGCAACGGTGGCCAGAACGGCTATGGCGGCGCCGGTGCGCGGGTGGGCCCCGGAAACCTGGCTGCCATGGCCTGCGAGTTTCGAGGTGGTTCCGCGGCGGTCGGCAGTGGCTTTGCTTTTGGCGGGATCGGCTTGGGCACCGGCTCGGCAGCAGTCAACCTGTCCAATTGCATCTGCATCGGCGGCTCGGCCGGCCCCAGCGTGTTTGGATCGCCTCAAGGCGGCGACGCGCTGGGTGCGAGCTCCGGAACTGTGCGAGTCTCCGGCGGCCCGTTGGCGCTCGTGCAAGGGGGCGCGGCTGCGAACTTCGGTGGTCCGGTTCCCTTGCAGAGTGGCGTGTCGCTCAACAACTCTGGTACGGCCCTGGTTCTGGTGCACTCGGGCGTCAGCGTGCTTCCTGCGATGGCCGGCGTACCACCCACCCAAGGTGCGATCAGTCTGGGTGTCTCTCCCCTGCCGTTTTTGCTCGTGAACGGTGCAACGCTGCCGTCGGGAGAGACGGCCGCACAACAACCCGTCGCCGTGACTTTTTTTGGATTGTTCGCCAACTCGCCGTACGCCTTCATCGTCGGGTTGCAACCCGCCATCTCGGCCGCCTCGCCGATGGCGCTAGGCGAGCAGCTGGTGGCCCTGCCGAACGCTGGGCTCACCTTCGGCGTGCTCAACAGCGGGGGTGTGTTCTCGTTCACGTTCACGCCGGCGGCGCTCATGCCTGGGTTTCTCGGCGTGCCGCTCTTTACCCAGGCGGCGTCGTTTGACGTTGCGGCGATGCAGGTCCGTATGTCCAACTGCGACGTGCGCCTGTTCGGTCTGTAGGCGATCGCCCTCGCTGGCGCTGCACGAATGCGCGGTCCGAGCGCCCGCTTGCTCGCATCTCCTAACCATTCGCGTGGGGCATCCGCTGTTTCCCCAAAGCCGCTAGCATGATTCGGCCCCGCCTTTCCCTCTGCAGACACCCATGCTGACCCTCGTTCCCCTCCTGCTCCTGACCTTGCCTCAGGAACCAACCGTTCTCTCGCGCTCCGAACGCGCCCTGCCCGAACTCGGCATCACGATCCACGAGCAGCGCGTGCTCGATCCACGCTCGGGACGCATCGAACGACTGGCCGTCGATGGTGAAGGCCGTGTGGTCGACCCCGCCGAGCTGCACAGCCGCGCCATCGCGCTTCGCGACGCGCAGAACGGCAAGCTGCACCCGACCCTGGTTGCCAAGCTGGCTGCGGGCGGTGAGCACGAGGTCGCCTTCTGGCTGCGGCAAGCCGTGCCGGGGCCCGACCTGCGCGCGATGATCGATGACGCTGTGCGCGGCGGTGCGTTGGCCGAGGATGCGCGGCGCCTCGCACTCGCAACGGCACGACTGAGCGTGGCTCCGGGCAACGCGGTGTTTGTTGCAGCCGTTCGTGCTGCTGGTGCCGTGGTCGTCTACGAAGACACCATCACGCCGATCGTGTTCGTGCGAGCCAACGCCGATCGCGTACGCGCGTTGGCGCAGCGTGCCGATGTCGACCTGGCGTACTGGTCGTCGCCGACATGGGAAGACGAAGGTTCTGTCGTCGAGGTCGACCCGGGCCTGGTGCTGCGGTGGAACGAGTGGGCCAGTAAGACCGCGCGCACCGATGTCGTGCATCGCCGCGGCATCACCGGTGCGGGCGTCAAAGTGCTCGTCAACGACACCAACGAGGTCGTCACGAGCAACCCGTATCTGCCGCCCATCGTGACTGGCGGGACCCTCTCCGTGGCGGCGCACGCGACCGCCGTTGCCGGCATCATCGCCAGCAGCCACGTGCCGCAGACCGGCGCCGCACCGGGCTTGACGCAGCTCTACAGCTACGGCGGCTCGGGCGACACCGCCGCACCGCAGGCGTGGGCGTGGGGCATGAACCAGGGCATCAGCTTCGGCAACTGCTCGTGGTGGAACGGGCAGAAGGGCCAGATCCAGTTCCTCGACCGCTACTTCGACTACATCATCCGCAACTTCGCCGTGATGCTGTTCAAGTCTTCGGGCAATCAGGGCGGCGGCGATGGCAAGGTCACGACGCCGGGCAACGGCTACAACATGATCGCGTCGGGCAACTCCGACGACCGTAACAACCACGACTGGAACGACGACATCATGAGCTCGTCGTCGAGCTGGGTGAACCCGATCGAAGGGCACGACAAGCCCGAGGTGACCGCTTGCGGCACGACGATCACGACCACGACGACGAGTTCGCCTTGGATCGGTGCGCAGGGTACCGGCACGTCCTATTCGTCGCCCGTGACCTGTGGCACGGCGGCGCTGTTGGCGCAGACCAACCCACTACTGCAGGCCAAGCCCGAGG
>JBDSBS010000080.1:0-3242 GCA_039921435.1 Planctomycetota bacterium
TGGCTCATTCAATTTCGAGCCCGAGCTGTACAGCGTGGCGTCGGGGTTGTGGAGGCCGATGGCCATGCATACCTCACCACGGGACTACCACTCATGTGCGCTGTTGTTGCCCGATGGAAGTGTGCTCGTGTGCGGTGGCGAGAATCGCACGACGGACTACCAGATCTGGATCCCTCCCTACCTGCTCGGTCCAGCCAACCGCCGTCCCGTTGGCGTGGGCTTGGTCGACTCCTTTTCGTCGGCCCCGATCAGCCAAGACAACCTGCAAGGTGCGACCTACGGGCAGCAGTGCCGCGTCGCATGGTCCAATACGCTGCCTGCGGGCGTCGAAGTGGCGCAGGTTGTGCTCATGCCACCCGCGGCCGTGACGCACCATGACGACGGGGGGCAACGATGCGTGCGCTTGGCGAGTGTCTACAACGAAGACGCGACTCCGGGATCGCTGCACATCTTGATGCCGGCGACCCATCGGCACGCGCCGCCCGGTTGGTACATGCTTTTTTTGATCACCAACGAAGGCGTGCCCGCGAACGCGTTCTGGGTCAACCTCGGGTAGTCAGGAGGTTGCCATGCGAACTATTGTGTGGACCTTGGTCCCTCTTCTGTGCGCAACTGCGGCTCGTGCTCAGGACCTGTTGTGGCGCCTCGAGGGCAATGGCAGCCTGATCGGTCGCGGTCGCGAGATCTACCGATTGGGTGACGCGAATGGGGATGGTTGGGAGGACCTGATCGAATGGGGCGAGGTCTACGAGCCGGCGAGTTTCGCCCTGCGGCGGAATGCGATCTTCGTGACCTCCGGCCGCGATGGGTCGGTATTGTCGGCGTCGCCAGCGTTTCCGATCTGGTCGCAGACTTTCCAACCTTTGTCCTTGGCCGCCATCGGTGACATGGATCAGGACGGAGTTCCCGACTATGCGGTCACCGTCTACGACGGGCAGAACGTAACGACATCCAAACATGTGCAAGTACGCAACGGTGCGACGCACTCGGTGCTGTGGACCGCTACCATCCCGAATGCCACGAGCAGCTGGTATGGCGATTCGCTCGCTGGCGACATGGACCTCGATGGTGACGGCTTGCGCGACCTGGTCGTCAACGCGACGCAGTTCTCCCCGAACGGCACGATCTTCGTCTACGACCATTTCGGCAACGAGCGCTACCGCCTCATCGATTCCGTACCCGGAGTCCTGACGGGCACCGACCTGGCGCCGCTCGGCGGCGACCTGGACGGCGACGGCTGCGACGACTTCTTGTCGGCCGGACCAGATGCTTTGAATCGCGGCGCGGTCGTCGTGTTCTCGGGCCTGACCGGTGTTTCGCTGCGGGTTTCGCACGGAGTGCAGAACGGCGACAAGCTGTCGTTTGCGACGGGCTGTGGCGACATGGACGGCGACGGTGTGCTCGACTACGCCGGCGGCGGGTTCTGGGGTGCCTCGGTCGTCACCGCGTTTTCTGGCGCGACGGGGCAACCCATCCACACCTGGCGGGCGCCGGCGTACCCGTACATGGGAGCCAACGTGTTCGGCGGCTTCGACCTCGATCAGGATGGGGTCAACGACCTCGTTGCCGGCAGCGACAACAGCGCGGTGCACGCCCTGTCCGGCCGCGACGGTACATTCTTGTGGACCTACCCCAATTCGCTGCTGCCCAGTTCGTCTGGCGTTGGCTTGTTCCAGACCATGATTGCTCCGCCGCCGGGTCAGACGTACCCAATCATGATCTACAGCGAGGCTACGTGGACCAGCATCACCAATCCCGCCACCATAATGTTGCCCGGCCTCCTATGGGCGTACCGCGGCGGACCCAGGGGTGTGCGCACCTTCGGCCGGCCCGATGTGGCCCCAGGCTTCGCACCGCCGCGCATCGGCATGCGCGATGTCCCAGGACCCGCCGTGCGCTTCACGCTGTCGAGTGCCCCCGCCTCGATGCCGGCGCTGTTGCTGCTCGGGCTCTCGGACACCGTGCACGGTGCACTCGCGCTGCCAGCACCGCTCGATGCGTTCGGCATGCCCGGCATGACGCTGCAGACGTCGGCCGAAGCGTTGTCGTTTGCGTGGACCGGTGCCACCGGCATGGCGACCGGCTTCGCGCAGAGCGCTCTCCTCCTGCCACCAGGTCGTTCCTTGGGACTGACCGGCCTGCCCGTGTTCGGGCAGTGGCTGTGGTTCGATCCCACGAACCTCGCCGTCAGCGGCTCCACTGCAGGACAGCGCTTCTTCGTGCAGTGAGCCAAACGCCGCGCGCGACTCACGCCCGTAGGCTCTGACTTGCGTCTACGGGTCTGACTTCACGCCTGCGGGCCGTCGTAGCAGGAACGGTCCGGACCGCAGCTGCTCGGGTGCACCACTTCGTCGTCGGGGCCCACGCAGTTGCACGTCTGCGCACACCAGTAGTACCCATCGCCAGGCCACTGCCGCTCGTCGTGCACCTGCTCGTCGAGCGAGTGCGTCAACAGGTGCTTCATCAGCATCGACGGGCACAGGTTCTTGGGGATCAGGTCCGCGTGCGTCTTCTTGGTCGGTTCGTTCATGACATCACCTCGCGGCCTGTTCGAGGGCTTCGCGCACGATCGCCTTGCCGACCGTGAGCTTGTAGGCGTTGTGAGCCAGAGGCGCGGCACCGGCGTAGGCCGCTTCGGCGACCTTGGCGAACAACTCGGGGCTCGGCTTTTGGCCGACGAGCCGCTTGGCGGCATCGGGGCGCGGCCGCGGCACGGGCGACACGGCGCCGAGCACGAGGTCCGCAGCCTTGATGACGCCAGCGTCGAGCACGAGGCGAACGGCACACGCTGTCGTCGCCCAGTCGAAGCTCGCCTTCTCGCGGCTCTCGCAATAGGCCGAACGCGAACCGTCAGGCTGCACGGGAACGTGCAAAGCCGTGACGATCTCGCCGTGTTCGAGCGTGTGTTCGGCGGACTGCGCCAGCGGCTGATCGGGGAACAGCTCGCTGAGCTTGCGCCGCCGCACCTTGCCATCGAGCACCGTCGAGTACTCAGCGCCCAGTGCCAGCAGTGGCGGCGCCAGGTTGCTCGGATGCACGCGCACGCAGTCGAGCCAACCCATGACCGCGTGGTAGCGGTTCTCGCCCGTCATCGCCAGGCACGTCGGGCCGCGGCCGCCATGCAGGCACTTGAACGCTTCGCTGCGCACGTACCAGCAGCGCGTGAACTGCAGGATGTTGCCCGCGACCGTGGCCCGATTACGCACCTGCGGGGTCGCCGTCATCGCGGCCGAAGCGCGCAG
>JBDSBS010000081.1:0-2826 GCA_039921435.1 Planctomycetota bacterium
GTCGTTGCTGGCACCGGGCTCACGTCCAGTGCGGTCGTCATAGCCGTGGGCATCGCCAAGCTGCCGGCCGATGCGACGGCGACCACGCCCGAGGTCGGTGCCGGCCTCGCCGGCCTGCAGTACACCGACGCCAACAACTGGTTCATGCGCGTCAACCAGTCGACTGCGCTCGACAACACGCCCGACGCCAACGGCCTGCTGCGGTTCTACGACGTGCGCACCCGGATGCAGCCCTATAGTTTTCAGGATACGGTCGGCGTGGCCGAATCGTTTGCACAGGGAACGGTCAAGGAGCGCGCCGGCGATCTGCATTGGAACGGCAGCGCATGGGTGGCCTGTACGCTCGGCATGCGCAACACGCAGACGCCGCGCGATGCGCAAGGGCGGTCCACCTACAACATCTGCGACAACTACTTCAAGGGCGTCACCACGCGCTCCACGCTCGACATCTCCGGCCAGAGCATGGCCACGGTGGTAACGCAGAAGATCCTGCCGGTGGTAGGACCGACGACCTACACGGGCGGTGGCGGCGGCAGCGGCTGGAACCTGAACACGACCACGCTCGGCGCAGCCACCTTCCCCGCCGGCTCCAAGCTGCACCTGCAGACCAACGACGACATCGAGAACGCGATTGCCTACGACGTACAGCCCATCAACCAGGTGCTGGTGTTCACGCAAGCCGTAGCCGACGGCGGGGATGCGCGTGGCAGCTCGGTCGCCTGTTCGAATTCGGGGACCGCGGTCGCGACCGGGAGCCTGGAGGAAATGGCGGCCCGCAACCCTGGCAGGCCGTGCATCTTCAATGTCCAGACCAACGCCGACGGCACCAGCTTGAATCCGCGCGAGGCCTGGGGCCTCACGACCGTGAGCCTGGGCGCAAACCTGCTCGGCGTGAACGCCTTGCCGGCAGGCACCGGCAACTACTACACGACGAACGCGCGCCTGCGGGTGGCCTTCTCGGGCGGCGGCAACGCTACCACGTACTACAGCTGCTACGAGCGCAAGGTCGACGGCAGCGTGCAGAACTGTACGCCGATCGGCACCGGCACCTACACCATCACGACCCTGGGCGACGGGCGGGCGATGACCTTCAACAACCTGCCCGCGCTGGCCCAGCGGATAGTCAACGCGCGTGTCTTCGTCGAGCGTGGTGGCAAGGTGTACTTCGGCTTCCGGAGTGCGCTAGGGATCAACGTTCCGCAGGTGCGCCTGAACCTGGCGGCGGCGCAGGCGATGATGTACCAGCTCGGCCTGCCGCGCATCCAGCCGGCCGATGCGCCCAAGCCGTTGACGGGCGCCAAGGCGACCGTGATGGCCACTGCCAAGGGTGTCTGGGGCGGTTCCGATGGCACCAGCGCGCTGATCCTGCGCTTCGGCGCCAACGGCGAATACCTGCTGGCCGAGATCGACCCGGTCGGCGGCGGCGGGCGCCCAGGTCTCGAGCGGGGCTGGTTCGACTTCGACCCGGCCACAACGCAGGTTGGCCGATTGATCGCGATCGACACCAACGGAGAATGGGGCTTGTCGCATCCGGGGCCGACTGAAGGCATCGCATCGATCACCAGTACGACGATCACCACTAAGAGCGGCGAGTCGTTCACCCGTATCGTCGACAGCGGCACCGGTATCGTAGGGATGTGGGCAGTCGACTCGGCCACCAGCTTCAGCGCGCCACACTTCGTGTTTTTCGCGCCAGTCAACGGAGTGGGCAAGGTGCTTTCGATCCATCCCTATTCCGAGACCACCGGCCCCTGCGCCACTGCGAAACAGGGTCCGCCGGGCGTCGAATGGGCCGACTACACGTTCAATGTAAGCACAGGCGCGCTCCGGGTCTACAACAAGCGGATCGATACGACCGGCTGCACGGGGCTGTTCGACAGCAGCGACGGCGCGGTGCTCAATGGCACGGCCAATACCGAGGTCAATCTCGTGCTGACGATCGCAGGCAGCGGCTCGACCGCAACGGTACAGGGCGAATCGTTCGTGCTGTATCGAATCACGCCGTGAAAAGCGTCTGATCCCACTGCTTTCGGACCGGGCCCTTGGGGGCCCGGTTCTGCTTTCTACGCCGCCCTGGTACGCCAGCCGCACGGTTGGGCGCCAGATAGCCGACTGCAGCGACCGGAAGCAACTGGCCGGCAGGAGCTATCCGCGGCGAGTTGCTCGAACTGCTGACTAGCTACCTGACTGCTCGCAACGCGCCGCGAAGGTTCCGGTGCTGTCACGTCATCTCCAAGGTTCTCCTGAGGTCGTACGGCGTTTGCGATCGTGTACGGGACGACAACGGTAATATGGCTCGTCTCTCTCGGCCGCCATTTCAGCATTCAAACGCCCGTGCGATTGGACGCTTCAAATCGACGCAGGAACATGCATGGCTTGGTGCGTTGCCGTGATGATGCTGCGTTGCGCGTTGCTCCCCCCGGCTCGAACCGCTTCCGCTTCGCACGCCCTGAAATGAAGATCCGCCGCTGAGGCATCACCCTTGATCAGTGCCTCAAGTGCCATAGACCACTCGATCGCAGGGGCTGCGCCAAAACTGCCATCGAGGGCAAGCCGCTCTAGGCGCGCTCGGCTAGCCGCCAAGCCATCCGCATCGCGCTGGACGGCGGCGACCATGCAGACGTGCATCTCCCCAAACGGGTTTGTCCCGTTGGAAAAATGGCGACATACATGCTCCGAGACCCGCGCCCACGGCAGTTCGCGCTCGCCGCGAAGCGCTAGTCGCCACAGGATCGTCGGCGCGTCCGCCAGACCCATGAAGGGCGAGCCACGCGCCAGATAGGACATGATCGGGCCGAGGCAGCGCCGCAGCGCCGCGTCTTGTTG
>JBDSBS010000082.1:0-12215 GCA_039921435.1 Planctomycetota bacterium
CTCCTGGTCCTGCGCTCGCTGTCGTGGGCGCTGCCAGACAGTGCGCTCGCGCGCGTCTACGAAGTGATCCTGCACGGGGTGCCGTTCCTCAACTACGTCTGGTTCGTCGACCTGCTGTGGGCTGGCATCCTCGGCCTCGGCTTCTATTGGCACCTCAGCGGCCGCGTCTGGTGTCGCTTCGCCTGTCCGCTGGCGGCGCTCATGCACATCTATGCGCGCTTCTCGAAGTTCCGCATCTTCGCCGAGAAGAAGAAGTGCATCTCGTGCAACGTCTGCACGTCGGTTTGCCACATGGGCATCGACGTGATGAGCTTCGCCAACAAGGGCCTGCCGATGCAGGACCCGCAGTGCGTGCGTTGCTCCGCGTGCGTGCAGAGTTGCCCGACCGGGGTGCTGGCGTTCGGCGAAGTGGGGGCGAACGGCACGTCGATCTTCGACACGCTCGGCGCCTCGCCGGTGCGCATGCGCGAAGGCAGGATGAGTGCGGCGGAGATGCAAACGACCGGGCGACTGCGCGGCGGCAGCAGCTGACGCGAACTCGCCCAGGGGGTTGACGCGGCGAGTGACTACCGCCTTTCGCCGGCGCCTGGTCGGCGCGCCGTGCAACTCGGGCTACCAGGCGCGCACGCTCGGCAGGTTCTTTCGGGGCGAAGGTGCTGCTCGTCGCAACTGGGACAAGGTCGCGACAACGTCGATCTACGCCGCCGCCGCGACTCCGTAAGATGCGCGACCCGCATCGTGGCCCTTCGTCCCCAGGAACTGTTCATGTCCAGGTTCTCTCCCCGGCCCTTCTTCACCGCCGCCCTGCTCGCGGTGGCATCTTCGCTCGCGGCCCAACGGCCGTTGACCCACGACGACTACGACCAGTGGAAGTCGCTGCGTGGTACGACCTACAGCCTCGATGGCAACTGGGTCGCCTACCAGATCGAGCCGCAGTGGGGAGACGGCGTGCTTGAGATCCGCGAAGCCGTGGGCGACAAGGTGTATCGACAGCCGCTCGGCAGCGGCCCGCGTTTCACGGCCGACGGACGCTTCGTGGTGTTCACGATCGCCAAGTCGAAGGTCGAAGAGCGCGACAAGAAGATCGAGGAGTTGCGCAAGAAGGCGAAGGAGGCGAGCAAGCCTGTCGAAGAAGGCGAAGGCGAGGCGGCCGCGGAAGGTGGCGAGACGCCGAGTGCTGAGACACCGCGCCGCGGAGCGGGCCAGGGTCCTGGTGGGCCGGGCGCTGCCGGTCGTGGCGGCGGGGGCCGCCGCGGCGCAGGCGGCGGCGGACCTGGCGGACCTGGCGGCGCTGGTGGCCCCGGTGGTGCAGCAAGTCGCGATCGCGGCGACCTCGCCGTGATGGAGCTTGCGACGGGCAAGGTCGAGAAGATCGGCAAGGTCAAGGGCTCCAACGTCTCGGACGATGCGCCATGGTTGCTCTACCACCTCGACAAGCCCGAGCCGAAGGCCGACGAGAAGAAGGCCGACGAGAAGAAGGCCCAGGAGAAGAACGCCCAGGAGAAGAAGGCAGAGGGCGCGGCCGAAGGCAAGACCGAGGGCGCACCCGCCGAGGGCGAGACCGAGGGCGCGCCCACCGAAGGGAAGTCCGAAGCCAAGACCGAAGGCAAGACCGAAGGCAAGACCGAAGGCAAGACCGAAGTCGCAGCAGTCGAGGCCCAGAAGGGTGAGGCGAGGGTCGAGGCGAAGGCTGAGCCGAAGAGCGAGCCAAAGGTCGAAGAGACCCCAGCGGCCGAGCGCCCGCAAGGTGCGCGCGAGCCCGGCCAGCGGCGCGGTGGTCGGCGCGGTCAAGGTGGTGGTGGTGGTCCTGCTGCTGCTGCCGCCGGCAGCGGCGGCGCTTCATCGCCGCCTGCCGACCCGCTCGAGAAGAAGCGACCCGAGGGCACCGATCTCGTCGTGCGCGACGTGACGACCGGCACCGAACGTAAGATCGCCGACGTCGTCGCCTACGGTCTCTCGCGCAAGAGCAAGTGGCTCTGGTACCACACTTCGGCCAAGAAGCCCGCGAAGGACCACAAGTACGGCCTGTTCCTCGAGCCGCTCGCGGGTGGCGAAGCGATGCAACTGCTCGACGGCACCGTGCACGTCAGTGGCGTCACGTTCAACCGCGACGAGAACGCGCTCGCGTTCACGAGCGACAAGGAGGACTTCGCCGCCGACAAGCCGATGAGCGATCTCTACCTGTGGGAGGGTGACGGTCCAGCTCGCCGCATTGTCTACGCCGGTGCGTCCGGCATGCCCGAAGGCAAGCGCGTCGCTGGCGGCATGAACTTCTCGCGAGATGGCTCGGTGCTCGAGTTCGACATCCACGATGCGCCGGCAGCCGATCCGCTGCCGATCCTGCCCGACGACAAGGTTGCGCTCGACATCTGGAACTGGCGCGACGGCCAGTTGCAGACCATGCAGCAAAAGCGTGGCAACGGCGAACGCAACCCGTCGTGGAGTGCCGTGTGGCACCGCGACCAGAACCGCTTGCTCGTGCTCGGTGACGAGAGGCTGCGCTCGCTGCGCTTCGTCGGGCCCGACGGCTCGCGCATGATCGGCACCGACGGCCGCGCCTACGACAAGGAGCAGACATGGGACGGCCGCTACAGCGACGTCTGGCTCGTCAACTCGCTCGACGGTTCGCGCAAGCGTCTGCACGAGAAGCTGCGCACGAACGTCAGCAACTCACCCGACGGCCGCTACCTGATCTGGTTCGGGTCCGACTACCACTGGTGGAGCTACGACCTGACGACGGCGCAGAGCCGCGACCTCACGGGTCACCTGGCGGTGGCATTCCACCGCGACGACGACGACCACCCCGAGCCCGATGGCGCGCACGGCATCGCCGGTTGGACCGAAGGTGACGCCGCCGTGTTGCTCTACGACGAGTTCGACATCTGGAAGGTCTCGCCGACGACCGGCGACGCCGTCTGCGTGACCGACGGCTACGGCCGCGCCAACCACCTGCACCTGCGTCTGCAGCGTTTGCCGCGCGACGAGGCGGAGCGCGAGTGGGTCACCGACGAGTTGCTGCTATCGGCGACCAACGCCGACACCATGGCCGAAGGGTTCTTCACCGACTCGCTGTCGCGCGCGCAGAAACCACAGCGGCTGTTCCTCACCGACAAGAACATCGCCGGCCTCACGAGCCCGCTCAAGAGCTCGCGCCTGTTCTTCACCCAGTCTACGTTCGCCGAGTTTGGCGACCTGTGGACCGCCAACGCCGACTTCACGGGCCAGCGCAAGCTCAGTGACGCCAACCCGCAGCAGAAGAACTATCGCTGGGGCAAGGAGGAGCTCGTGCGCTGGATCGACGGCGACGGCAACCAGCGCATGGGCGTGCTCGTCAAGCCCGACGGCTTCGACGCCAAGAAGAAGTACCCGATGATGGTCTACTTCTACGAGCGCATGTCGCAGGGCCTGCACAACTACGCAGCACCCGCTCCCGGCACCTCGCCAAACGCGAGCTACTACGTCAGCAACGGCTACCTGTGGTTCATGCCCGACGTCGTCTACGAGGTCGGCTACCCCGGCAACTCCTGCGTCAAGTGCGTCGTGTCCGGTGTGCAGCACCTG
The DNA here is from genome assembly GCA_039921435.1 of Planctomycetota bacterium. GTDB lineage: Bacteria > Planctomycetota > UBA1135 > UBA1135 > UBA2386 > DASVAL01. Next base: position 3,562 of record JBDSBS010000082.1, read on the forward strand.
ATCGCGCAGGGCTTCGTCGACGTGAAGGCAATCGGCGCCGCCGGCCACAGCTGGGGCGGTTACCAGACCGCGTTCCTGGTCACCCGCACCCACATCTTCAAGGCCGTCGAATCGGGCGCGCCCGTCAGCAACATGCTCTCGGCCTACGGCGGCATTCGCTACGAGAGCGGCGTGTCGCGGCAGTTCCAGTACGAGCAGACGCAGTCGCGCATCGGTGGCACGCCGTGGGAGTTCCCGCTGCGCTACTGGGAGAACTCGCCGATCCACTTCGCCGACAAGGTGCAGACGCCCGTGCTCATCCTGCACAACGACCAGGACGGGGCGGTGCCGTGGACGCAGGGCATCGAGTACTTCACGGCGCTGCGGCGACTGGGCAAGGAAGCCTACTTGTTCAATTACAACGGCGAGCCTCACGGCCTGCGCCTTCGCCAGAACATGAAGGACTGGACGCGGCGCATGAGCGAGTACTTCGACCACCACCTGCGCGGGGCGCCGGCACCGAAGTGGATGACCGAAGGTGTGCCGTACTACGAGCGCGACGGGGAGAAGCTGCCCTTCGCGCAGAGCTACATCGATGCACACATCAAGCCGCCGCCCCCGCCCGCGCCAAAGCCCGAGCCTCAGCCCGAGGCGACGCCGGCCGAAGCCAAGCCCGCTACCGCTGCTTCGGCAGTCGGCGCCGACGAGAAGGTCGAAGCTTCGGCGACGCGCACGAACGGAGCGCGGGCGCCGCGCGGCGAAGGGCGTGCTGCTGGCAGCGAAGCACTAGCACCCAAGCTCAAGAAGGGTGATGCCGCGCCGGACTTCCAGTTGAAGGACGAAGCCGGCAAGGAGCAGAAGCTCGCCGACTACCGCGGCAAGAAGCTGCTGGTCTGGTTCTATCCCAAGGCGGACACGCCCGGTTGCACGGCGCAGGGCTGCGGCCTGCGCGACCACTTCGCCGAGTTCGAGCAGCACGGTGTCACCGTCGTCGGCGTCTCGGTCGATGGCGTCGAGGCCAACGCGGCCTTCCACCAGAAGTACGAGTTTCCGTTCCCGCTGCTGTGCGACGTGGATCGCACGATGGCGATCGCCTACGGCGCCGCTGCCGACGCCTCGGCCGCGTTTGCGCGCCGCATCGCGGTGCTCATCGACGGCGACGGCAAGGTGATGGAGGTGTGGTCGCGCGTGGATCCGCGCACGTTCGCGACGACGGCGATCGCGGCGTTGCCTCTGTGAGCGTGTCTTTGTGAGCGTGTTTTTGTGAGCAGTGCCAAGCGACCACGGCCGCCCTGGCGCGTCGTGGTCACCTGCGAGCACGCGAGCCATCGTGTGCCTGCGGAGCTTGATCGGCTCGGCCTGCGCGCTGCTGTGCTCGCTTCGCACCGCGGCTTCGATCCCGGTGCCCTGACCGTTGCTCGGTCGATCGCCAAGTTGCTGGCAGCGCCGCTGCATCAGGGTCGTTGGTCGCGCCTCGTCGCCGATCTGAACCGCAGCTCGTCGTTCCCGGGTGTGATCGCACGTCGGGTCGACGGTCGTTTGGTGCCCGGCAACCAACTGACGGAGCTGCAGCACACCGAGCGCTTGCGTCGCTATTGGCAGCCCTATCGCGACCTCGTCGAACGGGACGTGCGCGCCCTGTGCCAGCGTGGCCCGGTGCTCCACCTGAGCGTGCACTCGTTCGTCGAACGGTTGCATGGTGTGGAACGGCGCAACGACATCGGTCTGCTGCACGATCCGCGGCGGCCGCGCGAGCGAGAGTTCTGCGAACGGCTGCGGCGACCGCTCGCGGCGGTGGGCCTAAGCGTGCGCCGCAACTTCCCGTACTTCGGCCACACCGACGGCATGACGACGCACCTGCGCGGATGCTTGCCGGCTCCGCGATACGTCGGCATCGAGATCGAATGCAACCAGCGGCTCTCGCGTACGTCCGCGGGGCAGCGGCGGCTGGCGCGGGCGCTGTGCCAGGCGTTGGCGGCGGCCGTTTCGCCAGAGTAGGCCGCTGCGCCACGAGTAGGGAACGGGCGATGAGAAGTGGCTCCCTGCTTGGGCGCTGGGCTGGCTCGGCGAGGCAGGAATCGCGGCTGCGGTCTTCTCGCCGCGGCCCCTGTTCCAGTCGGAGCAAATGCCATGAAGACACTTCCGATGTGCGTCGTCCGCCTGGGGCTTCTCTTTCTGGGAGCCGCGGCGGTTCTCGCTGGTCACGAGCAGCTCAGCAAGCAGTGGATCGACCAGTTCCCCGATTCGCGCGCGGCATGCCGCTTGGCCAGTGTGGCGGCGTCGATGGCCGTCTGGCTCATGACCGGCGTGTTCGTGTTGCCGATGCTGCGGCGTGTGCTGCGCGCGCCGCGTTCGGCGCACGCTGCGAATGTCGTGATCGGCAGCGCGCTCTTCGTCGTCTCGGCACGAGCGGCGGTCGAGGCGGGCACGGGGGTCGAGCTGGTCGGCTTGCCCATGCTCAGCATCGCGGCGGTGCTCGCGATGCTCGGCGGCAGGAGCCTGTTGCCGACCCGCTCTGCTGCGGTGGCGCACGGGTTGCGCTACGTGGCGAAGCCGTCGCCGCAATTCATCATGCCAAGCCCGTTGCCTCGCGCGTCGTGAGGCTTTCGACACCGCCGGCCGCTGGACCGAAGCAAAGGCACGGTCGCCGCGGCGGCGGCGTCGTGCAACGTGCGCAAGTCGCTTCCGTCTGGTGGACTTCGGCCGACCACCCGGCCGGAGTAGCCTCGCCAGGTGCCTTTGGCCAACAGGTCGGCGAAGGTCAGTTGCTCGCGCGCGTAGCACATGGTCATGATGGTCCGTTCCTCGCCCATGCAGCACCAAGCATCCGATCCGGCCTTTGCAGAACGCGTGCGCGACAGCTTCGCGCGACAACAGGTGATGGCGACGCTCGGCATCACGCTGGGCAAGGTCGACCCGGGCGAGGTCCAGCTGTGCGTTCCGTACCAGGATGCATTGACGCAACAGCACGGGTTCCTGCACGCGGGGATCATCGCGACGATGGCGGACAGCGCGTGCGGCTACGCGGCGTTCAGCCTGATGCCAGCGCAGGCGGGCGTGCTCACCGTGGAGTACAAGGTCAACCTGCTCGCGCCCGCGAAGGGCGAGTCGTTCGTCGCGCGCGCGCGGGTCGTTCGGGCTGGGCGCACGCTGACGGTGTGTGCGGCGGATGTCGTCGCAGTGCAGGCGGGTGAGGAGACGACGGTCGCGACGATGTTGGCGACGGTCATGACGATCCTCGGGCGGCCGGGCATCGATCGCTGAACGCGGGGTGGTCGGTTGTGCAACGGCACCGCTGGTGGTGGTCTGGTCTCTACGCAACCGCGAGATAGTCTCCTGCCACGATGGAGCCTCTGGACGAGAACCCAACCCGGCGGTTCAGCAACCGCGCCGCGGACTACGCGCGCTACCGACCGAGCTATCCCGATGCCACGATCGATGCGATCCTGGCCGGGCTACCGCCGCCTGCGGAGCTGACGGTTGCCGACATCGGAGCTGGCACGGGCATCTCGGCGCGCCTCGTCGCGGACCGCGGCCCCAACGTCTTCGCCGTCGAACCAAACGAGGCGATGCGCGGCGGCGCCCAGCCCCATGCGCGCGTGCGTTGGGTCGACGGCACGGCCGAAGCGACGGGCCTGGCGACCGGTGCAGTCGACCTCGTCATCGTGGCGCAGGCCTTCCACTGGTTCGACGCCAAGGTGGCACTGCCCGAGTTCCGCCGCATCCTGCGCGCAGGCGGCCGGCTCGCCATCTTCTGGAACAAGCGCAGCCGCGACGATGCGTTCACCTTGGGCTACCGGGCGGCGCTCGAAGCGGTCGACGGCGATGCGCCGGCCGAGCGCAGCACGTTCGATCCGGCGACGGTGTTGGCGTCCGGGTGCTTCGTGAATCTGCGCACACACGTGCTGACGAACGCGCAAGCCCTGACCGAAGACGAACTCATCGGTCGCGCCATGAGCACGTCGACGGTGCCTCGCGAAGGTCCGCGGTCCGTCGAGTTGGTGCGTCTGCTGCGCGCGTTGCATGCGCGCCATCGCGGCGCGGATGGGTGCGCGACCATGGTCTATCGCACCGAGGTCTACGTGTGGGATGCGGTCTGATGCGGTCGGCGGGGGCAGGTGAGTGTTGTCCAGCCCGTGCGGCAGCTCGGCGCGATTGCGTGCTATCCGAGCACGAGCAAGGCCACATCCTCGTTGCGGGTGACGAGCAGCAAGCCATGGTCGCGGGTGTGCCGGCATACTTGTTCGTCGGTTGCGCCGGTGCCTATGTGTTGCCGGACGTGAGCCGAACCGGGTAGAGCTGTGGGATCCAACCGAGGACCGCTTCGGACAGGTTTTCGTTCAAAGCGAGATCTGTGATGCCGCGGGGTCGATGCGCAGCTGTCGTTCCCTCGCTGCGGCGAACGCGAAGCATGCCAGCATGTCTTGGTGGGTGAGCTGCGGGAACATCTGTAGCAGTTCGTTCTCGGCCGCCCCGGTCGCGAGGAACTCGAACACCTCGCCGACCGTGACCCGGGTGCCGCGCACGCACGGCTTGCCGAAGCGGATCGTCGGTTCGATGGCGATGCGTGCGAGCGGGTTGGGTCGTGGACTGCTCATGATGCTCGGACTGCGGTTCCTGGTCTGGGAGGCGCGAAGAATAGTCGGCTTCGACCCGTGCGGTCTCTCCCCACGAGCATTCGAACTGGTCGCGCACTCGGCGCACACGCTCGGGAGTGGACGGGCTGCGGGTCGTCGTTCAGGCCGGCGGACTCGATCGCGAGATGCGCACGTCGACCACTGCGGACGGTGATCACGGCGTGTTGCTCGAGGTCTGCGCGGTGACGAGCGAGAAGGTCCGCGACGATGGCGATGCGTTCCGTGGGCGGGCAGTCGGGAAGCCGCACCAAGCCACGATGTGGCCGTTCTCCGAACACCAGCAGGCCGAAGTCCTGATCGATCGTGATGAGGATGCGATCTTCGGCGAGCGCTTGCTGCAGGATCGCGGCGTCGCCGGGGTCCGCGGCCCACGCACTGGCGTCGACGACATCGTGCCCGGAATCTGCGAGCCAGCGGGCGAGCTTCTTGCCAGCGCAACGGTCGATCAGGAGCGCACGACTCAGCCTACGCGGATGTTGTCGAACGAGTCGTTGGCAATGACGGCGTGGGCGTAGGCGAGGCAGGCTTGGATGTCCTCGGGCTGCAACGAGGGGTAGTCGTCGAGCACTTCCGCGTGGGGCACGCCCTGGGCAAGCAGGCTGAGGACCAACTCGACCGAGATGCGCAGACCGCGCACGATCGGCTTGCCGCCGAAGATTTCGGGGTTCGAGGTGATGCGCTGCAGCAGGCTGCGATCGATCATGCTGTCGCGAGCATACCACTGAGGGTAGGCGGCGGTCGTGGTGGTGTTGGCCCGCCCCGGACGGCCTTGGGGGGACAGGGGTGAGCTGCGGGAACATCTGCAGCAATCCTGTCTTGGCCGCGCCCGTCGCGAGGAACTCGAACACTTCGCCGACGGTGATTCGGGGTGCCGCGAACCGGTCGACGGGCGACCTTGCCGAGGTCTTGCGCCTGCGTTCTGAGCTCGAAGCGTTACTCTTGAGCAGCGCCTCAACGATCGGCTCGCCGATCTCCACGCAGCCAAGGCGCGCCATCGCCAGGTCCTCGAGCAGGAGCCCTTGGTGCAGGAGCGCGACGCCGAGCTCTTGCGCAACCTCGCCCACGACTTCGCCAGCGTCTGGAATCACCCCGACGCCGACGCTGCGGCGAAGAAGCGCATTCTCCGCGCCGCCATAGTCAAGATCCTCGTCAAGCCGCTCGACGACCAGCCGTTGCTCGAAATCGTCATCCACTGGCAGGGTGGGATCCACACCCGTTGCCAGGTCGATCGCCCAACACGGACGCGAGCCGAGATTTCGAAGTCCATCGAGGATCTCGTGCGACAGCTCGCCGAAGGTCTCGACGATCGCGAACTCGCTCGCGTCCTCAACATGAACGGCACGACCACGCCGAGTGGATTGCGATGGACCCAGGATCGCATCCGCGACTACCGCAAGCAGCACCACATCCAAGCTCCGTCACAGAACACAGCCCAGGGCTTCTTGACCATGAACCAAGTGATGCAGCGCCTCGACCTCAGCCACAACGGCTTGCTTGCTCTGGTCCGGCTCGGCCTGCTCGACACGAACCAGGTCGCACCCTTCGCACCCTGGCGAATCCGCCCCGAAAGCCTCGATTCGGAGGCGCTCCAGCAAGCTGTGGCCCAACTCGCAAAGATAGGATGGCTTCCAAAAGGGGATCCCCAATTCACCAACCAGGACTCTTCGACGCAAACGCTCGGGTTACATCCGAAGTGATGAAGGGGGCATTGTGATTCAGGGTCGGAATGCCCAGGCGGGGCGCAGCCCCCCCCGCGTATCTGCTCGCCTTTTCGACGTTGATGCGGACGTTGGACGGCGCCAAACTCGGGGCGCTGAGGTAGTTGCCCCCGCGCATGCAGCCGTCGGATGTGCGATGTTCTAGCTCAGGACGAAGTCCATCTCCGACGCGTTCCGTTCCGTAGTCGCCGTAGTCGTCGAGGCACCACTCCGTGACATTGCCGCCGATGTCGAACAACCCGAATGGGTTTGGCGCGCACGAGCCGACTATGAGGAGTGTACTTGGTTTTCGCCCGATGTTCTCCTTGGCCGCCACGGCCTTCATCGGGGCGCCAGTCCACCAAGGGGACGTTGCGCCGGTCCACCAGGTTGTCTTTGTGCCCCCTCGACAGGCGTACTCCCAGCGCAATTCGCTCGGCAGCACGAGGCCATGCTTGCGCAGCAGTTCCGTGCAATCAAACCAGTTCACGTACTCGACTGGTAATGCCGGGTTGTTCCGCTTGTCCGTCTCTCGATTCTCTTGGGCGAGACTCGCTCCCCCGAGCCGCATCCACTGACCCTGGGTCATCTCGTACTTGCTGAGAAAGAACGCATCGAGCCGCACCGAGTGGCGATGGTCGGGTTGCATGCCATCCTCGACCGGCAGCAGCCCACCCGGCAACAGCACGAACACGATCCCCATCTCGCCGGTCGGGAGCAGGCGGCTCGTCACGGGATCGCGCGCTGGGATTTCTGCGCCTGTCGCCCCCGAGCCGAGGTGAACGAACTCCCAGAGCTTGGACTCCTGGTCCATGCCGATCGGCACCAGACCAGTTTGTGGCGTTAGCGCGAGATTCTCGTAGAGTCTGGACGCTCGCACGTCGTCGCTGCCCGCGATCGCCGCGATCGCCTCGCTCCATTGTGTGCGGTGTGCGTCGATCGTCCTCTGCTGCACGGTCTGCGCCTCGACGAGCCGCGCCTTCACATCGGCTATCTTGCCTCGCTGTACGAACTCGCCGAGTTCGTGCACGAGTTGCGTTAGCGTCCGATGCAGGTAGCGATGCATCGGGTCTTCGAAGTCGTAGCTAGTTACGGCGATTTCGTTCTCCAGCGTCCGGATCTGTTCATGCAGTTCGTCGCGCTTGCTCGTGTCGCTTTCCTGCTGCAACTCGGACAGTCGTCGCCTCAACTCTGGCCAACGCGCATCCGCCTCCCAGGCGGCTCTGCGTTGCGCCTCGGTCGCAGGTTTCGCGCGTGCCCGCAGGTCCGCCAGCTCGTGCTCCAACTTCGGCAGGCGCGCCGCCAGCGGCTCGCCGAAGTTCAGGATCCAACTCTGCATTGCCGACACCTCTTCTGGGAACGCGGGATACAACTCCGCCTCGCGCCGCCGGGCCTCGGCGAGTCGCGCCACATCTGCGAAAATGCGGTTCTTATTGGCTTCCGCCTCCGCCGCGACGAGTAGCTTCGCGTTCTCTTCTGCCTTCTGTTCGGCGCGAAGGTACTGGACGAACGTGCCGATCCCGCCGCCGATCAGCGCCAGCAACACGAGGCTGCCCGCAATGACCTGCCCGCGGTACCGCCGCACCAACTTCTTGAGCCGATACCCCGCACTCGGCGGCCCCGCCACCAACGGCTCGTGGTCGAGAAACCGCTGCAGGTCCGCCGACAGCGCATTCGCCGTCTCGTAGCGCCGGCTGCGCTCCTTCTCCATCGCCTTGCCGACGACCCAGTCCAGATCGTTCTTCAACGCCCGCTGCAGCTCGCCGGCCGACATCTGCCGCCCAGCCGCAATCGCTGCCGACGACCCGGCCAGCGACGACAGCCGCGTGCTCGGCTTTGGCGGCTCCACCTCGCGCAGCAGCCGCTGCATCTCGAGCAGCCCGGCCCGCCGCAGTTGCTCACCCGAGAACGGCAGCGACCCCACGAGCACTTCGTACAACATCACGCCGAGCGAGTAGATGTCCGCCCGCGTGTCGACGTCGGCGTTGGTCGCGTCCGCCTGTTCGGGCGACATGTATTCGGGCGTGCCGACCGTCGAGCCGAGCGCCGTGAAGAACGTCACGTCGACGAGCCGCTGCCCCATCGCCTTGGCGAGCCCGAAGTCGATCACCTTGACCTGCGGCTTGCCGCCCTCATCGCTGACGAGCACGTTGCTCGGCTTGAGATCGCGGTGCACGACGCCCTTCTGGTGCGCGTGCTGCACCGCCGAGCACACCTGCCGCATCAGCAGCAGCCGGTCGCGCAACGGCAACCGATGCTGCTCGCAGTAGTCGGTCAGCGCAATGCCCTTGACGAGCTCCATCACGAAGAACGGCTGCCCGCGCTCGCTCGTGCCGCAGTC
>JBDSBS010000083.1:0-3201 GCA_039921435.1 Planctomycetota bacterium
ACCATCAAGGAGGGTTGCTGAATGAAGCCTCATCGATTTGCAACAGCGCTGCGAGGTCTCCTGGTTCCGGGACTCGCGCTCGCTGCCCTGCTCGGAGCCCAGTCGCTCGGTGCGCAGACCAGCACCGGCAGCATCCGCGGGACCGTCACGTCCACCGCGGGGCAGGCCATCGCCGATGCCAACATCACCGCGACGAACGTTGCCAACGGCGTCACGCGAACCACGTCGAGCCGCGACGACGGAACGTACAACCTGCCTGGCCTGGTGCCGTCGAGCTACACCCTCTCGGTGCGCAGTATCGGCAGCGGAGCCCAGGAGCGCCGCGTCATCGTCCAGATCGGCGCAACCCAGATTCAGAATTTCTCGCTCGGCGCCGTCGCCGTGCAGCTCCAGGAGATCCTGGCGCAGGGCGCCGCCACATTTGAGACCCGCACATCCGAACTGGCGACCAACGTCACCACCGCCCAGCTCGAGAAGCTCCCGACACCGAGCCGCAACTTCCTCGACCTCGCGGCGCTCGCACCGGGCGTCACGGTCACCGAGGATCGGATCAACGGCAACTTCCGGACGTTCTCAGCTGGCGGCCAGAGCGCCAACGCCGTCAACGTCTTCATCGACGGCACCAGCCTCAAGAACGACCTGACCGCGGGTGGCGTGGCCGGCCAGGACGCGAGCCGCGGGAGTCCGTTCCCGCGCAGTGCGATCCAGGAGTACCGCGTCATCTCCCAGAACTTCAAGGCGGAGTACCAGAAGGCGTCGAGCGCCATCATCACCGCGACGACCAAGTCCGGCGGCAACACCTGGGGCGGCAACGCGCTCATCGGCTACCAGAATGAGGGCTTCGTGGCACTCGACAGCTTCCAGCGTCGCGACCAGCTCGCCAATCCCGACACGTACAAGAAGGCCGACTACAATCGCTCGATCTTCGCGCTCAGCGCAGGCGGGCCGCTCCAGCGCGACAAGCTGTTCTTCTTCGGGTCGGTCGAGGGCAACTACCAGAACCGCAACAATCGCGTCGAAATCCCGACGCCGCCCACCGGTTTCCCCGCGCTCGACTCGGTCAACCTTCCGCAGTACAACGGCGAGTTCGGGTCACCGTTCCGCGAGACGCTGCTCTTCGGCAAGCTGAATTACGCGGTGTCGGAGAAGTCGTCGGCCGAGTTCAGCTTCAGCAACCGGCATGAGACGGACATTCGCGACTTCGGCGGGCGCAATGCCTTCCAGTCGGCGGTGAACTTCCGCCAGGACGTGGCCGTCGCGCAGCTCAAGTACAACATGGTCTCGGGTGCCTGGTTCAACGAGTCCAAGATCGACTACTCGCGGTTCCGGCGGAACCCGAGCCCGAACGAGGCCGGGATGGCGTCGCGCGAGTACAACTTCAACGGCGGCAACGCGATCATTGGCAGCAACCGCAGCACCCAGGATTTCATCCAGAAGCGCCTCGGCCTGCGCACTGATCTGACCTACTCGGGCTTCCAGATGGCCGGCGAGCACGTCATCAAGGGTGGGGCGAGCATCGATTTCGTGAAGTACGACGTGTTCAAGGACAACGACGGCACCCCGACCTTCATCTATAACAACATTCAGGATGGCGGCAACTACGGCTTCCGATCGCCAGTCGAGCTGCGCTACGGCACCGGTGACCCGAACCTCGAGACGAACAACAACCAGGTCGGCCTCTACCTCCAGGACGACTGGAGCCCGACGTCACGGCTCACGTTCAACCTCGGTGTGCGCTGGGACTATGAGTCGCACATGCTGAATTACGACTACGTCACGCCCCAGAACGTGGTCGACACGCTGACCCGCTACAACAACCAGCTGATTACGCCGCTCGACCTCAGCCGCTACACCACCGACGGCTCGCAGCGCAAGCCGTTCTATGGCGCGATCCAGCCGCGGGTGGGTGCCTCGTACTCGCTCGACAAGGGCGGCAAGACCACGATCTTCGGCGGCTACGGCATCTACTATGACCGCTCGCTCTTCGACCTGTTCGCGGTCGATGAGAAGCAGAAGATCTCGCATCCGACCTACACCATCCGGTTCGCACCGCAGGGCGCGACCCCAGGGCCCGGCCAGGTGGCGTTTGACAACGCCTACCTCACCGCCGACAAGGCGACGCTCGATGCGCTCGCTGGGCAGTTCGGCCGGCCCGAGGCCTGGCTGATCGACAACGAGGCCAAGCCGCCCAAGTCGTACCAGTGGAACCTGGGCGTCCGCCAGGTGATCAGCGACTTCCTCGTCTCGGTGACGTATTCGAACGTGCGCGGTAAGGACCAGATGGTGCTCAACTGGGCGAACATCGGTCTGAAGGCCGACGGTTCATGCTGCCGGGAATTCCTTATCCGCGACCACGGCTTCAGCAACTTCATCTACTCCACCAACGACGTGCAGACCTGGTACAACGCCATTTCCGTCCAGATCGACCGGCCCTACCGGCGGTCGAGTCCGGATGCGCTGGGCTGGGGCGCGGGCATCGCGTACACGCACACCAACCGCTCGGTCCAGGGCGTGGACAATCTCGGCGACAACTTTGCATTCCCCAATACGATCGGCATCCCGAAGCACTCAGCGAACGACGAGAAAGACCGGATCGTCGCGAACTGGATCCTCGACCTGCCCTACCTCGCGGGCTTCCAGTTCGGCGGGTTGATTACGCTCGGTGGGAAATTCCGGCAGGACGTTGGTTGCCCGGGCCGCTTCTGCGGTGATGGCACCGAGGGCAACAAGTTCGAGCGGGGAGGATTCACGGTCCCAGGCACGTTCCCCTACCGAAACGTCGACTTGCGACTGCGCAAGGACCTGCCAGCCATCCGCGGCAGCCGGATCGGGCTCACCCTCGACGTGTTCAACGCCTTCAACCGGGACAACTTCGGCTGCTACAACACGGGCAATCGCACCGACGTCGGCTTCGGCACACCAGGCTGCGTGGTGACCGACGGGCGACGCGCGCAGATCGGCGCGGAATACACCTTCTAGTCCTCCCTTGAGGCTGCGGGGTACCCACGGGTGCCCCGCAGCTGCCTCGCTTCCCCGGCGACCCGCGCATGACATGCTGCCCAGTTCGTCTCGCGACCCGCCCCATCGCCCTGAGCGGGATCGCACTGGTTCTCGTGCTGACGCTGCCCGGTTGCTCGATGTCGGGAACGGCGCTCGCGCCCGACCCGCGTTCCGACAGCGTCGAGTTGCTCGTCAATGATC
>JBDSBS010000084.1:0-3543 GCA_039921435.1 Planctomycetota bacterium
CATCGATGCGTCGCGACACGTCGAAGAGCACCTGAAGAACGATCTCATCGCGCACCTGCAGAAGCTGCCCGTGGCCTGGTTCGACCGTTCGCGCACGGGCGACGTGGTGAGCCGCATGACGCAGGACGTCGAGCTCGTGCGCTTCGTCATGGGACCGCTGCTGCTGCACGGCGGCAGCACGCTGTGCCTGCTGCCAGCCGGCATGTGGCTCATGGCGAGCATGAACGTGCCCGTGACGCTCGCGTGCATGGGCGTCTTCGCCGTGTTGTTCCTCGGCATGCGCCTGGTGGTGCCGCGCCTGCACAGGTGGAGCAAGAAGTCGCAGGAGGCGATCGCCGAGATCTCGCAGCGAGCGCAGGAGGACTTCGCCGGCATCCGCGTCGTGCAGCAATTCGGTGCTGTCGCCCGCGAACGCGCGGCCATGGCAACGAAGAACCGGCGCTACCTGCTGGCCAACCTGCGGCTCGTGCGGCTGCGCTCGCTACTGAACGCGATGTCCCACTCGACGAGTGGCGTCGTGATGCTGAGCGTGCTGTTCGTCGGCGGCCATGAGGTCGTCGCCGGCGCCATCACGATCGGCCAACTGTTCCAGTTCATGGGCTACCTGGCGCTGATGACGTTCCCGCTCGAGATCCTGGGCTGGACCATCGCGACCTTGCCGCGCGCGCATGCCGCGGGCATCCGGATCGCCGAGCTGTTCGAGGTGCAACCGGAGTCCTTTGCGGGCGTCACCCCGACGCTGCTGGGCCGCCTGCGCGTGCAGAACCTGACCTTCACGTATTCCGGCGCCCAACGGCCCGCGCTCGAGAACATCTCGTTCTCGCTCGAACCGGGACAGAAGCTCGGCCTCGTCGGCGCCGTCGGCAGCGGCAAATCGACGTTGCTGGCCTTGCTGATGCGCTTCTACGACCCACCGCGCGGCACAGTCTTCGTCGACGACTACGACGTGCTGGACCTGGCACCGCGCACGCTGCGCGCGCAGTTTGCGCTGGCGCCGCAGGAACCGTTCCTGTTCAGCGACACAGTCGCGGCCAACGTGTCCTTCGCTAGCGACGCGAGCCGCGACGTTGCCGACCCCGACGACCCGGTGCACGCCGCCGTCGGCGCGGCAGCCCTCGACCAGGACTTGCCACAACTTGCCGCCGGCCTCGGCACGATCGTCGGCGAACGCGGCGTGACGCTGTCGGGCGGCCAGAAGCAACGGGTGTCGCTGGCGCGCGCCCTGCTCAGCGATCGACCAGGGCTGCTGCTCGACGACACTCTGTCGGCGGTCGATCCCGTCACCGAGCGTCGCATCTTGCGCGGCCTGGGGCAGGAACGGCGCGGACGCACCATGCTCGTCGCGTCGCACCGACTGTCGGTGCTCGTCGATGCGGACCTCATCCTGGTGCTGGCGAATGGCCGAGTGCACGAACAAGGCGACCATCGCTCGCTGTTGAAGCGACGCGGCCTCTATGCCAACGCGTGGCGGCGCCAGACCGAAGCGCAGGCGCTCGAGAGCCAACCCGAGGCGGGCCTGTGAGCGATCCCTACCTCGACGATGCCCCGGAGGGCCGCTTCCAGCTCGGCTTCGTGCGGCGCCTCTGGCCGTTCGTGCGGCCCTACCGCCGAGGCTTTCTCGCCTGCCTGCTGATCCTGCTGATCTCGTTTGCGATCGAGATGACCGGCCCTTGGCTGCTGCGGCACGCGATCGACGGTCCGATGCGCGGCGGCGACGAACCGCAGGGCGACCGATTGCGTGTGCTCGCGTGGTACGGTGCCGGCTTCCTCGCGACGACCGCCACCGGCGCCGTGCTCGGTTACGTCTACGGCCTGCTGACGGCGTGGAACGGGCAGCGCGTGATCCGCGACGTGCGCCGACACCTGTTCGACCACCTGCTCGGCACGAGCCTCGCGTTCCACGAGAAGAACCCGGCCGGCAAGTTGACGACGCGCATCTCGAGCGACGTCGAGAACCTCAACGAGCTCATCTCCACGGGCGTGCTGCAGTCGCTCTTCGACCTGCTCAAGATCGGCGGTGTGCTCGTCGTGCTGTTCTTCCTCGACGTGAAGCTCGCTCTGTTCACCGTCGCAACGACACCGGTCGTCGTGATCATCAGCGTGCTGTTCCGCCGCAACGCGCAGCGCGCCTACCGGGCGGTGCGCACCCGCCTAGCACTGCAGAACGCCTACACCACGGAACTGATCGGCGGCGTGCGCACCACGCGCGCGTTCGGCCGCGAAGCCGCGGTCGCCGCCCGCTACGCCGAACGCAACCACGAGACGGCGAACGCGTGGCGCGAGACCGTGCTGCACTTCTCGGTGTTCTTCGCACTCGTGGACTTCGCGCTGCGCGCGACGACCGTCGGCTTGCTGTGGTTCGGCGGCTCGGCCGTGCTCGAGGGCAGCATGCAGCCGGGCCAGTTCGTGCAGTTCTGGCTCTACTACGTGCTGCTGTCACAGCCCATCAAGGAGCTCGGCGAGAAGTACAACGTGCTGCAGGCCGCGTTCGCGAGCTGCGAACGGGTCTTCCAACTGCTCGGCGAACCGCGCTTCCCGCCGGCCAACCCGAACGCGCGGCCGAGCCCGCGGCGAGGTTCGGCGCGGCTCGAGTTCGACGCGGTCAGCTTTGCCTACACCGCCGGTACGCCGGTGCTGCGCGACGTCTCGTTCACGGCCGCACCAGGCGAGACTGTGGCCATCGTTGGGCCGACGGGTGCTGGCAAGACCACGGTGCTGTCGCTGCTGTCGCGGCTGCGCGACGTCAGCAGCGGTTCGGTGCGCGTCGACGGGGTCGACGTGCGCGAGCTCCAGATCGACTCGCTGCGAGCGCGCATCGCGTTCGTCGCCCAAGACCTGTTCCTGTTCACGGGCTCAGTGCTCGACAACGTGCGGCTGTTCGACAGAAAGATCAGCGAGGACCGCGTCTGGCGCGCGCTCGAGACGGTCGGCGCCGCCGAGTTCGTGCGCGCCCTGCCCAAGGGCCTGCAGGCCGAGGTCGAAGAACGCGGCGGCACGTTCTCGCAAGGCGAACGGCAGCTGCTCGCATTCGCGCGCGCGCTCGTGCTCGAACCCGACATTCTCGTGCTCGACGAAGCCACCGCGAGCATCGACAGCGAGTCCGAGGCGCGCCTGCAGCACGCGCTCGAAGTGTCGCTGCGCGGCCGCACAGCACTCGTCGTCGCGCACCGCCTGTCGACGGTGCGGCGCGCCGATCGCATCCTCGTGCTCGAGGGCGGCCGCATCGTCGAAGCCGGCTCGCATGCGGAGCTCATGGCGCGACGCGGGGTCTACGCCGGCATGGTGGCACACGTCGAGGTGTAGGCCTCCTGATCATCCGAAGTTGTTCAGCCTGGGTCAAGTTTGTCGAGCACAGCGTGCCCGTCCCCGTCCGCGTAGCCGTACGGAACCGGATCCAACTCGTCGGCATCCGACGAAGCCCGTGGTGGCGGCGGCACATCACGGCCCCTCCTCGGTCTCCTCGGTGTGGAGGCAGTGTGGAGATCGGGCCGCGTCTTCGCGGACCGCTACCACGACCGCATCCTCAAGACGCCGCGCGAAGTC
>JBDSBS010000085.1:0-6362 GCA_039921435.1 Planctomycetota bacterium
CCAACATCTATGCCCAGTTCGTGCTGCTGGACGGCTTGTTCAACCCGACCCTGCCGCTCATCACGGGTGCCAGCAACGCTCTGAAGCACACGATTGGCCTGCAGTGATTTCACGGCAGTGGTTTCACCGCAGTGATTCACTGGAGTGATGCCCACAAGATGCCGTCATCCCCGACGTAACTCCTTTCGATGCATTTGCCGCACCGCGAGGACCAAACTGCCAGCGCAGGGAGGCCAGAAGGTCGGAACCGACGTTCCTGGCCGTTCTCGTCATGACTCGACGAAGTCTGGCGGCCTGGTTTGATCGCTGGTGCGCAATGCCATTTCGCCTTGCCGCCGCAGTACTCCACACGCGTGAGGGCTTCCGTTGATTGTTGTCCATAGGGCGAAACCGCTCGCTATGTTTTGTCCGAGATTGCCCAGCAAAAGCGAGCCATCATTGCACCGCCGAACGTAGTCCGCCGCACGCCCTGCTCAATAGCTTCTGCATCGAGCTCGTCTTTTCTACTTCTTGAGTCGGCACTTTCTCTTACCGCCTGGTCGGAGGAGCCGCGCGCCGGTAGCCTGCTCGCCCCTCGATTACACCTCTTGTCCATGCAACTCAGGCCCTGCTCCGCTCTTCTCCCTCTCCTGCTCGCTTGTCCTACCGCTGCCCAAGACATGATTGCGGTCAGCTGGTCCGGCCAGGTCTACGCACTTGATTCGTACACCGGTGCGGTCACGTGGCTCGGCGCCGGTTTGCCGGGGCAAAACGCTTCGGCGCGCGACGACCACGGTCGAATCTGGAGCACGGCAAGCGGCGGTGCCCTGACCATTCTCGACCCGAGCCTGCCGGGCGCGTCCTTTCCATTGCCATCCTTCGCCGCCGACCTGCACGGCCTCGCCAACGGCGGCGGCCAGTTCATGGTAGGCATCGAGGCTGGTCCGATCGACACCCTGGTCCGCATCGACAAGCTCACGGGCGCCAAGACGACGATTGGAGCCACAGGGTTCAGCAACATCGAGGCACTCGAGAACTACAACTACACCCTGTATGCCTGGGACACTGTCGCGGGCCTGTTGCACGTCAGTCCGCAGACCGGTGGGGCAATCGACGTCAATCCCGCCATCGGTGGCGCAGGCGTGCAGATCGAATGGTTGAGCACGCGCTCAGACGGCAAGCTGGTCGGTGGCCAGAACTCGCTCTATGAACTCGACGTCAACACCGGCGTCGTCACGCTGATTGCCAATCTAGGAGCGCTGGACCTGCGCGGCGCCGACGCGTGGCAGTCCGCCACGCACCCCTACGGCAGTGGCTGCAACGGGGCGTATGGTCTCGTGAGCTTGACGGCCGTTGTCACTGGCTCGCCGGCGGCTGGGCTCACTCTGCGCTCGACCAACCACGCTCCAAACGCCATGGGCGTGGTGATCTTCGGTCTCAGCAACACGAGCTACGGTGGCGGGGCTCTGCCGCTGTCCCTCGACCCGATTTTGGGCACGGCAGGCTGTTCGCTGCTGACCAAATGGGACACCGGAATCCTCGGTGTCGCGACGACAGGAGGTCCCGCCACGCTCGACTTCCAGTTCGTCGTCCCGCCGCTCAACGACCTCTTCTCGCTTTTCGCACAACACATCGTCGTCGAGCCCGTCACCGGCGGTGTGTCGATGTCGAACGGCGTGGTCGTGCAAGTGGGTCACTGAGATGAGATGAGATGAGTACACCGGCCCTCTCATCTCATCTCAGATTGCCCTCTATGGCCGCCTCCGCGGCCATGCAGGGCCATGCAGAGAGTGGGAAACAGATTGTTTTCCAGCGAGCGCTTCACCGGCGAGCGCAAGCCCAGTCCGATGTGGCCGCTCAGGGAGCGTGGTGAATCGCTGGATCGTCTCGACAAGGCGTCGGCGATCGACCGGCTTGGTCAGAAACCCATCGCAGCCGTCGTCGGCGCAGATGGTTTGATTCGCCGGCAGGGCATTCGCGGTCAGCGCCACGATCTGCGACAGAAGAACATGAACGGGACGACCCCACCCAGAGAGGTCGATTCGGACGCGCTGCTCAGGAAACACGTCGCCAGGCACGACGGTGGCTTCGGCGTGGTCAAGCTGGAGAATGCCAAGGCCGATGGCGTGCGGATCCTGTTCGAGTTCCGCGATCCGCCCGAGTAGAGCAGCATCGAACCGGTGGTACGGTGGTGAAGGGCGAGCGCAGGACCCGCAGCGTCCTTGCTTGGCTTGGGATCGGCGCCAGGATCGGGCGTCGGAGTTGCAGTGTCTTGCGGGTTGCCAGTACAAAGCAGGGCCAGCATCCCACCGCGGTCTGGCCAGCCAATGACAACCGACGATCCCGACGAAACCCCGACTCGCATGGGTGGCAGCGATCCTCGCCGTGGTGGGGACGCCCCGGACGAAGAACGCACGGCGTCGTCGATGCGGCCCGAGGACCGCACGGTGCCTTCGAAGTGGCCCAACGGCGCGCCGAAGCAACCGGCACGGAGTGCGGACAAGCCCGCCAATCGGGACTCCCTCATCGGCAAGGAGCTCGGTGGTTGCCGCATCGACAGTCTGCTCGGGCGCGGCGCGATGGGCGCGGTCTACAAGGCGCGCCAGACGCGCCTCGATCGCGACGTGGCGATCAAGATCATCCGACCCGAGATGATGACCGACCCGCGCATGCTCAAGCGCTTCGAGGTCGAAGCCCGCATCGTCGGTCAGTTCAACAGCCCGCACGTCGTCATGGTGCACGACGTGGGCTTCGGACTCGAGGTGCACTTCCTCGTCATGGAGTTCGTGCAGGGCAAGAACCTGCGCGAGCACGTCAAGCTCCTGGCTGGTGGTCGTCTGCCGGCTGGCGAGGCCATTCCACTGTTGCGGCAAGCCTGCAAGGGCCTCGAAGAGGCCCAGCGGCTTGGGGTCATCCACCGCGACATCAAGCCGGACAACCTCATGTTGACCGACCGCGGCGTGCTCAAGATCGCCGACTTCGGCATCGCGAAGCCGGTCGAGGACGGCTTCAACATGACGCTGACCTCGGAGCTCATCGGCACTCCGCTGTACATGAGCCCCGAACAGTGCCGCGGCGGCGAAGATCTCGACTTCCGCAGCGACATGTACTCGCTGGGCGCGACGTTCTACTACCTGCTGACGGGCGAACCACCGATCCGCGCCAGTTCCGTCTACGAACTGATCCAGACCAAGACCAAGCTCGAGAACCTGTGCCTGTGGAAGGCCCTGCCCGAGCTCAGCGAGAACCACCCGCTCTCGCGCGTCATCGAGCGCATGACGGCGCTCGATCGCCAAGACCGTTACGACAGCTACGACGGCTTGCTCAACGACATCGTGCTCGTCGAACAGGGCAGCACGATCGAGCGGATCATGAAGAAGCCGAAGGCCGAGGCGAGCAAGCCTGCGGTCAAGAAGGCGAAGTCGCGCGTGTTGGCGGTGCTCGCCGCACTGGTGCTGGTGGCAGCGGCGGGTGGCGGCTACTGGTGGTCGACTCGCGACACCGGTGGCGGTGGTGGTGGCGGCACAGGTACCGGCAACGTTCCGATCGATGCGCAACAGGTCGCAGCTCAGCTGCTGAATCTACGAACTCGGTTGGTGAAGGATGGCCCGAGCAGCGTGTTGCGCGGCGATGTGGTGAAGGTCGTTCCTGACGAGACACACCGCACCGACACCAAGAACCTCCTGGACGATGTCGATCGTGGATTGCCGGTCCTGGCGCTATTGGCTGCCTTGAAGAAGCCGGCCTCGCCCGAGTCGCCGTTCGAGGACCTCCGTCGGTATCTCGGCTCCGTCAACGATGCGTGCAAGGTCGAGGGCATCCCAGGCAAGGAACTGCAGCAGTGGCTCGAAGCGACCAGGAACGCCAAACGGGCCGAGGAAGAGCTCGGACCCAAAGCGCGAAGCGCCCTGCAGAAGAAGTTCTCTCAGTGGGTCGACGATCGTGCCAAGGTCGAGACCGACAAGGATGAGCTGAAGAGGCTCGGCGAGCGTTTGGCGGAGATCCGGAAGGGTCGCCAGACGCTCTGGGATCTTCTGGACAAGCAGCGCAACGATCTGGACGTGGCTCTGAGCACGGAGCGGCTCAACGAGGAGAAGCTTGGCCTCGCCAACCCGACGACCCGGCGCATCGAAGTCGACGCGAAGCTGATCGCGAGCATGCGCACGCAGTTGATCAACCAGGGATGGGACAAGGCGCTCGACGAAAAGGCGAATCGGCAACTCGACACCACCGTGCCCGAGCAGAACCAGCTGATCACGGACATCGGCAAGGCCAAGCAGGCGGCCGACGGCGCCCTGGGCGTCTACACGAACCGCAAGCCCAAGCCCCCAGA
The DNA here is from genome assembly GCA_039921435.1 of Planctomycetota bacterium. GTDB lineage: Bacteria > Planctomycetota > UBA1135 > UBA1135 > UBA2386 > DASVAL01. Next base: position 4,313 of record JBDSBS010000085.1, read on the forward strand.
GCTGCCGTTCGACGACGTCGAGGGGTACATGACGACGCTGCGACGGGCACTCGATCCCGTGGGCCCGACCCTGCCGCCGTGGGCCGAGCGCCTGCTCGCCGAACGGCTCGCCGAACTGTGGCCCGAGGTCAAGGAGGCGTGCCACGCCGAGTTCGTCGCCTTGCAAGGCCTTGGCAAGGTGGCCGGGACCGACTCGAAGTCGCTCACTCGTCGCCTGGACCGGTTGCGGCGCGGGATCGACAAGGCGATCGAGCTGTTTGGCACCGCCGAGCGCGGCGCCGAACGCGAGTTGAACGGCCTCGTGCCGACCGAAGTGTTGGCAGCGATGAGCACCGCGGTGGCAGAGCGGGCACGCAGCAACGAGCTGCTCGCGGCGGTGAAGGCAACGTGGGGAACGCTCGATGGCGTGCGCAGCCTCGGGGATTGGACGGCGAAGGAGAAGTCCATCGGTGATCGGCTCGAGGAGCACCACAAGGCAGTCGTTGGCCTTGGCAAGGACCCAGAGGTCGACCGCGAGCTGAAGGAGTGCGACTCACTGGGCGAGCAGTGGAAGCGTGCAGTCAGCAACCTTGCGGACTGCGCACGCAAGATCGCCGTTGGCGACCTGTCGGGCGCCATCCGCGTGAGCGCCGACGGGGGCAAGGGCAGTGAAGAGATCGGGTTGCTCCGTGCAGTGGCCCAGAAGTGCAAATTCGCTTTCGATCGGCTCGATCTGCAGCTCGAGATCTCCCAAGCGAGGGACGACCTCGACGCGGCGCTCTTGGACCTGCCCAAGATCAACATCGCCCGCGAGGCCGACGACTGCATTCGGAAGTGGAGCGAGGCACTCACCGCCCTCGAGAGTGCGAAGGGTGGCATGGTTCGCATCCTCTCCGGCACCCCCAGGGGATCGTTCTTCCTGTCCCGCTTCGAGGCGCGGCGAAGCGACTACCGAGGATTCCTTCAGCAGATGCAGGCATTGCTCGCCGAGAAGGGCAAGGCAAATGCGAAGCCCGAGGAGCAACTCGAGGTGCTCAAAGCACGGCTCGGCGACCATGCCCCGACCGCGGACGTGCTGCGGAAGATGCTGCAGAAGCTCGATCCGCAGTCGTCGGACGACAAGCCGGTCGACGAGGTCAGTTACTACGAGGCGGCGGCGTGCGCGGAATGGTCCCACCTGTCTCTGCCGACCAAGGCCGAGTGGGCGCTGGCGGCGTTCGGGAACGCTCCGGTCCACACTTACCCCTGGGGCGACGACTGGAAGGTCACCCGTGAGTACTTCAACGTGAGCAAGGAGCTCGTCGGCGCCACGCAGGGCGGCAAGTCGTGGCGCCCTGGCGATTCCATCCACCACCTTGCCGGCAACGTTGCCGAGTGGCTCGAGGCGGTGGGGGCGGGCGTTAGTGGGGAACTGGCGGGAGGCAGCTATCGCGACAACGATGCCATGAATGCCGTGAAGGACCTCGCTCAAGGCAAAGAGTTCACGCCGGCAAGGCTCAGCGGGAACGATCTTGGCTTCGGCTTTCGTTTGATCCTGCGCCCGCGCTCCTTCCTGAAGAGCAAGTTCCCCGAGGTCCAGTTCCCGCAGTGACCAGTGGGGCCAGGGCGATGGCCCAGCCAAAGATGGTCCAGCAGCAAGATGGCCCAGCAGCAAGATGGCCCAGCGCGGCTACTTCTTGCGCAGAACGAACAGGATGACCTCGGGATCCGTGAAACGCACTTCCTCCCGGACGTCGGTGAGGTAGTCCGAGACTTCGATCGCAGCGCTCCGGGTGCTCAGATTGTTGAGCGGTTTGCCTTCGGCGTCGAATTCCATCGCCGCGGCCGTCAGAGTCACGGCTGGAAACTTGAACTGTACGGGCAGGTTGAGCGTGGTTGTGTCGGCGTTCAGGAACTGCCTCTTATCCGCGGCCCCGGACCAATCATCGCCGATCACCACGATACACGGCACCGGCTGCTGGTCGATGTTGATGGCCCTCACCTTGAAGGTGCGCGTCGGGACGCTTCCGCACGACGCCAACAGAGCGCCGGCAATCAGGAGAAGGAATTGGTTGGATTGATTCAGCATGGC
>JBDSBS010000086.1:0-11733 GCA_039921435.1 Planctomycetota bacterium
CATCACGAACATCGTCCCGGCAGTCAACGCCACCATGACGACGACGCAGTAGAGGCCGAACCACTCGCGCACACCGGCGTACATCAACTTGCTGTCATCGGCACCGAGCGCGCCGAGAATGACGAACCACGACTGGATGAGGCAGATCGCGACCGTCGCCAGACGCGTGTATTGGTTGATCTTGCGCTGGCCGCTGGCGCCCTCTTTGGCGATCTTCTCGAGGGATGGGACTGCCTTGGTGAGCAAGCTGAAGATGATGCTTGCCGAGATGTACGGCATCACGCCGAGCGAGAAGAGCGTGGCACTCTGCAGCGATCCCCCCGTCAGCACGTTCATCATGCCGAAGATCTTGCCGATGCCGCCCAAGTTCTTCATCTGCTTGAGCGTCTCGGCGATGTTGACGCCCGGCAGCGGTATGAAAAAACCGATCCGATAGACCAACAGAAGACCTAAGGTGATCAGGATCTTGGTCCTGATCTCCTTGACCTTGAACAGGTTGGTGATGGAGTTGGTCATGCTGGTTGAGGCGGTTCAGTGCACCGAACTAGGTTGCCGTCGACACCCATGTTGCCAATGGGTCTTGGTGACAATTGGTCGGGGGCAACGATTGGAGAGCAGCGATTCGGAGAGCAGCGATTCGGGGAGCAGCGATTCGGGGAGCAGCGATTCGGGGAGCGATTCGCGGCAGCGCCGCGAGTCAGCGGGTCGACGCCTCCGGCTTCTTGCCAGCGTCAGAGCCGGGAGAGCCACGGCGAGTGCGCTTTGAACCAGGCTTGCGACTGGTGCCGTCCTTGGCAACGAACTTCGCGCGGTGCGCGCGCTTCTCGATGACGAAAACCGTGCCACCAGCCTTCTCGACCTTCTCGCGCGCTGTCGCGGTGATCGCGTCCACCTTGACGGTGACAGCCTTGGACAACTCGCCGTTGCCGAGGATCTTGAAGAGCTCCGAGTGCTTCTCTTTGGAGGCCAAGCCCTTCGCGAGGACCGCAGGGAGATCGACGGTTGCACCCGCTTCGAAGACGTCGAGGTCGCTGACGTTGATGATGGTGAAGACCTTCTCGAAGTTCTTGTTGTTGAAGCCGCGCTTGGGCAAGCGTCGGTAGATCGGCATCTGGCCACCTTCCCAGCCGATGCGGCTCGACCAACCGGAACGCGACTTCGCGCCCTTGTGTCCACGGCCCGACGTCTTGCCGAGCCCGGAGCCGATACCGCGGCCAACGCGCTTGCGCTCCGGATACTTGAGGCCGAGGGCCTTTGCTTCTGCGAGGTTCATTCGAGGGTAACTCCCCGCAGCGCGACGGTGTCTTCGCGGCTGCGCAGCTTGCTGAGGGCGACCATGGTCGCCTTGACGACGTTCAAAGCGTTCGTCGAACCGTAGTTCTTGGTCCGGATGTCGGTGATGCCGGCGCGCTCGAGGACCTTGCGCACTGCCTTGCCGGCAATGATGCCCGTGCCCGGCGCCGCCGGGAGCAGCCGCACCTTGGTCGCGCAGTAGTGACCTTCGGTCGCGTGCGGGATCGTCGTGCCCTCGCGGACGACGCGCATGATCTGCTTGCGTGCGTCCTTGACGGACTTCTCGATCGCGCCCGGCACTTCTCGGCCCTTGCCGTAGCCGATGCCGACCAACCCATTGCGGTTGCCGACAACGCTCAGCGCGCTGAACGAGAATCGGCGTCCGCCCTTGACGACGGCGGCCGATCGGTTGATTGCCACGACGTCGTCCTCGACGTCCGCCGAGAGGGCTTCGTCGATCGGAATCAGATGGTGTTTCGTCTTGGACATGTCAGAACTCCAAACCGGCTTCGCGGGCCGCGTCGGCGAGGGCTTTGATGCGCCCGTGATACTTGTAGGCGCCGCGGTCGAACGCCACCTTGGACACACCGACCCGCTTGGCGCGTTCCGCGACCAACGAACCGATCTTCTTGGCGACGTCTGTTTTGCGCATGCCCTTCGTGGCCCCGCGCACGTCCTTCTCCTGAGACGAAGCGGCCACCAAGGTGTGACCCCGCAGATCGTCGATGATCTGGACCGAGATGTTGCTCAGGCTGCGGAATACCGACAGGCGTGGTCGACCGCTGACGCTGCGCAGCTTCTTGCGAACAGAGTCGGACTTGCCGCGGCGACGTTGATGTTTCTGAAACGTGGAAGTCATGCTGTTGTGATCCTTCGGCCAACTGTCCGTTAGCCACCGCCACCCGACGCGAAGGCCTTGCCCGCCTTGCGCTTGATGACTTCGTCGCTGTACTTGATGCCCTTGCCCTTGTAGGGCTCCGGCTTGCGCAACTTGCGAATCGACGCGGCAACTGTGCCAACCTGCTGGTTGTCGATGCCCTTGACGACCACTGAGGTCGGCGTCGGCACTTCGACGGTGACTGTCTTTGGCACGGGGTACCGCACGGGTCGGTTGAACCCGAGCTTGAGGACCAACACGGTGCCTTCCAGCGCTGCATCGAAGCCCACGCCAGAGATGTCGAGCTTTCGTTGGTAGCCCTTCGACACGCCCTCGATCATGTTTGCCAGCAGGGCGCGCGTAGTGCCTTGCAGGGCTCGCGCAGATCGCTCCTCACTGAGCGAGGTGACGTGGATCGTAGCCCCCTCGAGCGAGACCTTCACTTCCGGGCGCACGGGGAGCGTGAGCTCGCCCTTGGCTCCCTTGACCGCTACGGACCCCGGCGCCACCTGAACGGTGACTCCTTTGGGGACCTCGATTGGCTTCTTGCCGATTCTTGACATGACGACCTCTGACGACCTTCTGAGCCGGTTCCTTAATCCACGATGCGGTTGGTCAACACTGTTGGTCTGGCACTACTGTTGGTCTGGCACTGGTGGTCTTGCACTGGTTGGTCTGGCATTGGCTGCCTAGTCGACCGTGCAGAGCACCTCACCGCCAACGCGGCGCTGGCGACACTCGCGATCGGACAAGATGCCCTGATTGGTCGACACCACGGCGATACCCAGTCCACCGCGGACCTTCGGCAAGTCATTGCAGCCCCGGTATCGACGGCAGCCGGGCCGGCTGTACCGGGCCAAGGACGAGATCACGCGTTCGCCCTCGGGGCCGAAGCGAAACTCGACGCGAACGGCAGAACGCGGTCCATCCGCCGCCACTTCGTAGGCGTGGATGAAGCCCTCGCGCTTGAAGGCATCCAAGATCGCCACCTTGAGGCGGCTACCGGGTACCACGCAGTTCTGTGCGCCAGCCATCAAGGCATTGCGCATCCGCGTGAGCATGTCAGCAATCGGATCGGTCATCATGGCTATCAGCTCCTACCACGAAGCCTTTCGCACACCGGGGATCTCCCCCTGCAATGCGAGTTGACGGAAACAGCACCGGCAGATACCGAACTTCCGGTAATAAGCCCGCGCCCGGCCACAAAGCTGGCAGCGGTTGTAGCGCCGAGAAGAGAACTTCGGCTTCTGCTGCTGCTTTACCCTCAAGCACTTCTTGGCCATGTTTCTATTGGAACCCCGGGGGAATACTCAGTTGGGTGGACGTGAATCGGTGATGCGAGTGGGTTGGAACCGCTACTTGCGGAACGGCATGCCAAGGTGGGTCAACAGAGCCAGGCCTTCCTTGTCGGTGGCCGCGCTGGTGACGAACGTGATGTCCATACCCTGCACGAACTCGACCTTGTCGAGCTGGATCTCCGGAAACACACTCTGCTCCGAGAGGCCCATGGTGTAGTTGCCGCGGCCGTCGAGCTTCGTCGGCAGACCACGGAAGTCGCGAATACGAGGGATCGCCAGCGAGATGAGGCGATCGAGCATTTCCCACATGCGAGCTCCGCGCAGCGTCACCGCGACGCCGATCGGGTAGTTCTCACGCAGCTTGAAGCCCGACACGGCGCCGCGCGACTTGCGGATCAACGGGCGTTGACCCGCGATGGCCGTCAGGTCCTTGTTGGCAGCTTCCATGCGGTTCTTGTTCTCGACGGCCTTGCCGACACCCATGTTGATGACGATCTTCTGCAGTCGCGGAACCATCATCGGGTTCGCGTAGCCGAAGTCCTTCTTCAGGGCGGGCACAACCTTGTCGCGATAGATCTGTTGCCGACGCGGGACCACGCGTGGCTTTGGGGCAGCTTTTTCTTCTGTTGTGCTCATGTTGGTCGGTCGCTTCGGATCGATTGGTGGTGTCGCAGGTGGTGGGTCGAGCGGTCCGTCGAAGACGGGCCGGCCGATCCCAAACTCAATCGCCCATTCTCAATCGAGCATTCTCAATCGAATTGGGTTCCACAACGGACGCCGACGCGGTGCTTCTTGCCGTCGACGATTTGGATCTTGGTACGGGTGCCTTTGCCCAGCTTCTCGCTGAACAAGAGGACCTTGCTGGCTTCCATGGGTTGCTCGAGCTGCACTCGGCCGCCCTTGGGATTCTGCTGCGACCGCTTCTGGTGCTTCCAGCGCAGGTTGACACCTTGCACGATGATGCGCCCGGTTAGCGCTTCGACCTTGAGCACCTCACGGGGCTCGTTCGACTTGTACTGGCCAGACATGACGACGACCGTGTCGCCCTTCTTGACGTGCAGCTTGCGCCGCGGCGGCTTGGGCTTGTTGGTGAGCATCAGACGACCTCCTCCGCGAGCGACACGATCTTCATGAAGTTGCGGTCGCGCAGCTCGCGCGCAACGGCCCCGAAGATGCGGGTGCCGCGCGGATTGCCTTCCTTGTCAATGACCACCAAGGCATTGCGGTCGAACTTGATGTATGAGCCATCGGAGCGACGAACGGCCTTGGCCGTGCGAACCACGACGCCCTTGACGACCTCGTGCTCCTTCACCTCGCCCGTCGGCAGGGCCTTCTTGACGACGGCGATCACGACATCACCGACCGAGGCGTAGCGCCGGCCGGAGCCACCGAGCACCTTCACACACATGGCGCGCTTGGCACCCGTGTTGTCGGCCACGTCAAGCATCGACATTTCTTGGATCATTGCAAACTCCTGACTTGGGCTGCTCGGGGACTGCGGCTCTAGAGGACTGTCGCCGTGCGCACCACGCGCACGAGACGCCAGCACTTCATCTTGCTGAGCGGTCGAGTGTGCGAGACGTCGACGACGTCACCGACCTTGCCTTCGCTGTTCTCGTCGTGCACATACAACTTCGTCCGACGCGACACGAACTTCTCGTAGATGGGGTGGCGCACCTTGCGGTCCACCTGCACGACGAGAGTCTTCTGCATCTTCGTCGAGATCACGGTGCCGCGCATGACCTTGCGCCGCGCGCGCTGCTGCGTGTCGACTGGCGCGCCGCCGGCCGTGTTGCTGTCCGGTGTGTTGGTGCTCATGACTTGTTGCCTTCAGTCTTTCGAGGGGCCGACTTGCCAGTTGCGGACTTGCCAGTTGCGGACTTGCCAGCGGGCGACTTAACAGTTGCCGACTTAACAGCGGGCGACTTGCCCGCGGCTTTGGTCGGAGTCGCAGCGACCGTGCTGGTCGGAACCGTACTGGTCGCAACCGAGCTGGCTGACCCGGCTGCTTTCTCTGGTTCCGCACGTTCGCCTAGCACCGTAAGGATGCGCGCGATCGTGCGACGAACCTCACGATGGCGAGTGGTCTTGGCGACTTGGTCGGCGGAGCCGCGGAAGCGCAGTCCGAACTGCTCCTTGCGCAATTCGCCGAGCTTCGTCTGAAGCTCTGCGACATCCTGACCGCGAATCTCTGTGATTGCCTTGTTCATGGTGGCTCCTCTCAGTTGTGGCGACGACGAACGAGGCGAACCTTGATCGGCAGCTTGTGGGCAACGCGGTTGAACGCGCGCTTGGCGCCTTCCTCGGTGACGCCGTCGAGCTCGAACAGCACGGTGCCCGGCTTGACCACGGCGGCCCAGAACTCGACGTCGCCCTTGCCCGTGCCCATTCGGGTCTCGGCAGGCTTTTTGCTCACCGACTTGTGCGGGAACACCCGGATCCACAGCTTGCCCTCGGGCGCGTTGCGAGACGCGGCCACGCGGCCCGCCTCGATGACTCGAGCCGACAACCAACCCGGCTCCAACGCCTGCAGACCGTACTCGCCGAAAGCGACAGTGTTGCCACGCGTAGCCTCGCCGCGGATGCGACCTCGCATCTGCTTGCGCCACTTCGTTCTCTTGGGCATCAACATGGCGTGTCTTCTCTACTTCTGCTGAGAATGGGTGGTTGTGGTTGAACTCGGGTGCGGACTACCCACCAACTGGGCGGTCGCCGAGCGGGCGAACGGGCAACAGGCCGCAGGTTGTCTCGCCAGGGCCGTACTCGCCCTTGAAGATCCAAACCTTGCAACCAAGCGTGCCATACTTGGTCGCCGCGATGGCAAATCCGTAGTCGACTTGCGCCCGCAGGGTGCCGCACGGCACACGTCCCTTTCGGAAGTTGCCGACTCGCGACATCTCGGCGCCCTGGAGGCGCCCCGCGACGCGGATCTTGATGCCTTTGGCTCCTGCAGCCATCGACGTGTCGGCGACCTTCTTGAGGGCACGGCGGTAGTTGATGCGCTTGCCAAGCTGCTCGGCGACGGCTTCGGCCACGAGGTTGGCCTCCATCTCCGGTCGGTGGATCTCGATGATCTTCATGCGGACAGGCTTGCCAGTCAGCTTCTCGAGCTCCTGTCGGAACTCGTCGACCTTGGTGCCCTTCTTGCCGATCAGCACGCCGGGGCGAGCGCTGTGCACGAAGACTGTGACCAGCTCACCGGTGCGCTCGATCTCCACCTTGGGAATTGCCGCGAACTGCCACTGCTTCTTGATGAACTTGCGGATCTTCTGGTCCTCGATCAGGTTCTTCGCGAAGTCCTTCTTATTGGCGTACCAGCGGGAGCGCCATTGTTCGGTGATCGCGATGCGAAAGCCGGTCGGATGTACTTTTTGACCCATGACTACTCCTCTCCCCCGGCCGCGTTGGCTGCCACCGAGCCACCATCTTGGCCACCATCTTGGCCACCGTCTTGCGCGCCACCTGCGGGGGCGGCCAGAGGATCGGCGACATGCACGTGGATGTGGCAGGTACGGCGCTTGATCGGCATTGCCCGCCCTTGCGGGCCCGGACGCATGCGCATGCCGCCAGGAAGCAGCGGCCCGTCCTGGGCAAAGGTCTTGGAGACGACGAGGCGATTGGCGCGCACTTCGGGATTCTGCAGCGCATTGGCGACTGCCGAAGCGAGCACCTTGTAGATCGCTCGTGAGGCGCGATAGCGCTCGTGCCTGAGCTCGTCGAGCGCGGCACTGGCGGAGATCCCCCGGATAATGTCCAGGATCCGGCGAGCCTTGTAGACGCCCATGCGGGCGCCGCGATGAACTGCACGAACTTCGAAGCTCATTTCTCTTCCACCTTCTTGGTCGAGTGGCCGCGGAACGTGCGCGTCGGGGCGAACTCCCCGAGGCGATGGCCGACCATGTCCTCAGTCACGTAAACCTTAAGGAAGGTGCGCCCGTTGTGGACGTTGAACGTGTATCCGACGAACTCCGGCAAGATCACGCTGGGGCGGGACCAGGTCTGGATCGGGTCTTTGGTGCCCTTTGCGTTCAACGCAGCGACCTTCTTGAGGAGGCTGGGGTGGACGAAGGGGCCCTTGCTGGTGCTTCGGCTCATCGTTTGATTCTCTGCTGCCGGATAACTCTGCTGCCGGATAACTCTGCTGCCGGATAATTCTGCTGCCGGATTACTTGGTGCCGGAGATGCCTGTTAACTACCGCTACCCACGGCCACGTGCTTGCCCGGCGGACGACGCCGCAGGATCAACTGGTTGCTGCGCGCCTTGCCGCGGCGCGTCTTGCCACCCTTGGCCAGCTTGCCTGTCGGCGAGCAGGGGTGACGACCACCACCGGTGCGCCCTTCGCCACCGCCCATCGGGTGCGCAACGGGATTCTGCGAGGTGCCGCGGTTGTGCGGGCGCCGACCGAGGTGGCGCACGCGACCTGCCTTGCCCCATCGAATGTTCTGCCAATCGGCGTTGCCGACCTCACCGATCGTGGCCCTGCAACGGCTGCTCACCTTGCGCATCTCGCCCGACGGCATGACCACGACCGCGTAGTCGCCGTCGCGCGCCATGAGCTGGCAGGAGCGGCCGGCAGCGCGAGCAATCTGTCCACCGCGACCTGGCTGCAGCTCGACATTGTGGACCTCCAGGCCGAGCGGGATGGCCTCGAGCGGCATCGCATTGCCAACGTCGGGCTCGCATTTGGCCCCCGACATGACCTTCATGCCGACCACGAGTCCCTTGGGCGCCAGGATGTAGCGCTTCTCACCGTCGACGTAGTGCAGCAGCGCCAAGTCGGCGGTGCGGTTGGGGTCGTATTCGATGGCTGCGACGACAGCCGGCACGCCGTCCTTGTCGCGACGGAAGTCGACCTTGCGGTACATCTTGCGGGCGCCGCCTCCGCGGAACCGGCTCGTGACGTGGCCGAGCGCATCGCGGCCTGCGCGATCCGCAATGCGCTCCGTCAACACCTTCTCGCGGCGCTTGCCCTTCGTCAGGTGACTGAAGTCGAGCACCGACGAGTTGCGTCGACCGGCAGACGTTGGCTTGTAGACCCTGACTGGCATGGCTTCGTTTGCTACGAGGGATGTGGGAGGGTTGGGAACTTGGCGAGGTCAGGCGTACGGAGAGATACACCCGATCATGCAATGTCGATCGTGTTACCCTTCTCAAGAGTCACGACGGCCTTCTTCCACGGCCTGGTCTCACCCGGCCGGCCGAACATGCGGCGGGCCTTGCCGGGCACGTTGGCGATGTTGACCTTGACGACCTTGACCGAGAACAGAGTCTCGATGGCCTTCTTCACCTCGGACTTGTTGGTGGACGCCGCTACCTCGAAGCTGAACTGATTGCGCATGCCCTGCATCGCCGAGGACTTCTCGGTGACGAGGGGACGGCGCACGACATCGTAGAACTGGGCGGGGTTTGCCATCTCAGGACTCCTTCTTCGCGAAGCGCTGCTCCAGGGCCGCATAGGCCCCCGGCGTCAGCACCAAGTAGCGCCGCAGCAGAACCTGCCGGGCGTTGAGGTCGTCGAGGGTGCGCACGTCGATGAGCGGGACGTTGCGCAGCGACAGGCACAGGTTGCGGTCCACGCTCTCGGTGACGACCGTCGCGCTCTTGCGCATCCCCAGCTTGTTCAGGATGGCGGCCGCGGACTTCGTGTTCGGCTTGTTGGTAGGCCAGCCCTCGGCGATCGCCACCTCGTTATCGCGGAACTTCGTGAACAACGCGTTGCGCAGCGCGACGCGGCGCGCCTTCTTCGGCATCGCGTAGCTGTGATCGCGCGGCTCTGGCGGATGGATGCGGCCACCACCGCGCCACAGCGGCGATTTGGTCGTGCCCATGCGGGCGCGACCAGTGTGCTTCTGCGGCCACAGCTTCTTGTTGCCGCCATGCACCATACTGCGCGTCTTGGCCTGCACCGTGCCGGCGCGCGCATTGGCCTCGTACATCACGACCGCGTCCTTGAGCGTTCGCCCCAGAACCCGAGTGCCAAACACCGATGCGTCCACGTCCTTCGACGAGACGGCGTCACCTTGGAGAACTTTGATCTCGGCCATGGTCTTGTGAGTGCGCTGGCTTGTGAGTGCGCTGGCTTGTGTGGGTGCTGGCTGACTAGTGCGGGTGTCGTGAGGGCGAACCGGGCGGGATCGAGGACAGCAGGCCTCGATCAGCAAGGCTCATCAGCAAGCCTTGATGCGGATGTCGACACCCGCCGGCATGTTCAGCTTGCTCAGAGCATCCACGGTCTTGGTGGTGGGCTCCGAGATGTAGATGAGACGCTTGTGGGTCCGGATCTCGAACTGCTCGCGACTCTTCTTGTCGATGTGAGGCGAACGCAACACCGTGTAGCGCTCGATGCGCGTCGGCAACGGCACCGGCCCCGCAATGCGGGCGCCAGTGCGCTTGCTCGTCTCGACGATGTCGAGAGCAGCTTGATCGAGGGCCTCGTGGTCGTAGGCCTCCATACGGATCTGGATTCGCTCTTGCATAGGTTTGGGTCGGCCGCGACGAGCCAACCGGTTCGGTCAAGGCGTCCGGTCGACAGACGCGCGGAAGGCGAGCCTGGTGCGATTTTGACGCAACACCGTGCGCGGCAAGGGGTTACATCGAAAGATGTGCTCCCTGGAGCGCAAGCGGGTGGGAAGGTTAGCGATGCTTTCGACCGCCGTCAAGCGGGAAGGCGGAACAAAAGGGCGGCAGCAGCGGCCTGTCGGTGCGCAGTTGAGGCCGTGCCCGGCCAACACGGTCGCTCAGCGCACCGGCGCATAACCGAATGGCCGCAGTGACACCTGCCCTCGACCCTTGGTCATGGACCGCAGCCTGGTGACGTAGCCCAACATTCGCGCCAGTGGGGCACGGCCCCGCAGACGCGCCCCGAGGCGACCGGACGACACGCTGGAGACAGCCGCCCCCCTTGCTCCAAGATCCGCCCGCACTGCAGTGGCGCTTTCCTCCGGACACCAAACCTCTAGGCTGACCCAGGGCTCCAGCTCGACCAGCTCGGCCAGGTTGACGGCGGCCACGACGGCCTTCGCGGCGGCCTGCTGCACGAGTGGCTCGACCGCTTCGCCTCCTTCGGCCGACACCGAACACAGTGTGATCTGCGCGCCGAACATGGGGCCAACCCGAAAGCCGGCGGCGAGCTGGGAACGCAGCTCCTCGATGGCGGCGGCGGCGGCGGGCACGTCGGCCAGGCTCAGAACCGCGGCGGGGACCGTGGGGTCCGCCGCAGGAGCAACGGAGACGGCGCAACGGGCGGCTCGCTCGATGCCGCCCACGACGGCCCGAACTTCCGCCTCGGCGGAGGCCTTCGTGCGCACGGTCTCGCGGCGGTCGACGCGCGGTTTCGACTGCTGGAAGGCAACTCCAGTGCGAGTGCGCACGAGGTCCGCGACGATGTCGAGGTGCAGCTCGCCCATGCCGCGCACGACCAGGCGTTCGTGTTCGCGCTCCACCCGCAGCGTCGGATCGTCGACGGCGAGCGCGCGCAACGCCGCAGCGAGCGCCGCACCGTCTTCCGCGCGGGCCGGCTCGAAGGTGACGGCCAGAACCGGAGCCGGAAAGCGCGGCGTGGGCAAGACCACCGGATGGTCTTGCTCGCAGACCGTATCGCCCGTGCGCAGCCCGAGCTCGCCGGGCAAAACCACGATCTCCCCGGGCACAGCGCTCGCCGTCGGCCGGTGACGGTCGGCCTGTACGAGCCACAACTCGCCGAGTTTACCGATTGTGCCCGGCAAGCGACCTCGACACCAGGATGCCCCGGGCACCACCTGGCCTCGAACAACCCGAACGAAGTTCCAGACTTCCTCGCCGTGCTGGACCTTGAAGACAACGCCGCAGAACGGTGCGGCCCGATCGCCGGCTCGCTCGATCGCCCACATGCCCTGGCGCGGCAATTCGGACAAGGCCGGCAGCAGCGCCCCCACTGCATCGAGCAGCCAGTCCACGCCGCGGTTCCACAACGCCGCCCCACACAGCACTGGCACGAGCTGCCCGGCCAAAAACTGAGCGCGCAACACGGCGCGCAACCGATCGACCGGCACACGGCGGCCCGCCACGACCTCGCCGAGGATCGACTCGTCGGCATCCGCAGCCGCCTCGACCACGCGCTCGTGCGCAGCCAGGATCTCTGCTTGGAGGCGCTGCTCGAGCACCTCGTCCGGCCGGCCCTCGAACCACTGAACGGCGCCCGTCAACGCACAGCCCAAGCCCGCAAAACGGCCTGCCTCATCGGCCAGCGGCACGACGAACGGCAGCGCGCGGCATTCGAAGCGCTC
>JBDSBS010000087.1:0-6329 GCA_039921435.1 Planctomycetota bacterium
TCCGCGGCCGCGTGCCTTCGCGCGCGGCCGCCACAGGCTTCCGGCGGGGCGGTGGGTTGGCTACAACCTTCGCCCCAGAACGTTCGCCCCGCTGCCTGACGTGGAATCTGCCTGACGTGGAATCTGCCTGACCTGGAATCGCCATGAAGCCGCTGACCGCCGCCGAGATCCGCACCCGCTACCTGAAGTTCTTCGAGGCGAACGGCCACAAGATCATGGCCTCGGACTCGCTCGTGCCGGCCAACGACCCGACGTTGCTGTTCACGGGCGCGGGCATGAACCAGTTCAAGGACATGTTCCTCGGCCGTGGCACGCTGCCGCACAAGCGCGTGACGACGTCGCAGAAGTGTCTGCGCGTGCCCGATCTCGACAACGTCGGCCTGACGCCGCGGCACCACACCTTCTTCGAGATGCTCGGCAACTTCTCGTTCGGCGACTAATTCAAGAAGGAGTGCATCGCGTGGGAGTGGGCGTTCTTCACCGAGCAATGCGGCATCCCGAAGGACCAGCTCGTCGTAACGGTCTACCGCGACGACGACGAGGCCTTCGCGATCTGGACCAAGCACGTCGGCCTGTCGCCCGACCGCGTCTTTCGGTTTGGTGAGAAGGAGAACTTTTGGCCGGCCGAGGCGCCGAGCAAGGGGCCCAACGGACCGTGCGGTCCCTGCTCGGAGATTTACTTCGACGCGCGGCCCGGCGAGGCCTACCCCGACAAGAAGGGACTCGAATCGCTGCCTAGCGATCGCTTCACTGAGATCGGCAACTGCGTCTTCACGCAGTTCGATCGGCAGGCCGACGGTTCGCTGAAGCCGCTGCCACAGAAGAACATCGACGTCGGCCTCGGCCTCGAACGCATCGCTGCGGTGCTGCAGGGTGCTACGAACAACTTCGAGACGGAACTGTTCGAGCCCTACCTCGAGCACCTCGCCAAAGCCACGGGCGTGCCGTACGGCAGCGATACGCAGCGCGACATCCGCATGCGGCGCATCGCCGACCACGTGCGCGCGATCACGTTCTGCATCGCCGACGGTGCCTTGCCGAGCAACGAGGGGCGCGGCTACGTCGTGCGCAAGATCCTGCGCCGCGCGGCGCGCGATGGCTACGAAATCGGTCTGCACAAGGCGTTCTTGTTCGAGATGGTCGCGATCGTCGGCCGCGTGATGGGGGACCAGTACCCCGAAGTGCGGGAGAGCGCCGCGCAGTGCCGTGCCGTCATCAAGGGCGAAGAAGAGAACTTCCTCACGGTCTACCGACAGGGCATGGCGCGGCTCGACGAGTTCCTCGGTGCGGCCCAGAAGCCGCAAGCCGGGGCCGGAGCCGCGACCGCCGGCAGCGGCGAGTTCGCGTTCACGCTGCACGACACCTACGGCTTTCCGATCGACATCACCGAGAAGGTCATGGCCGAGCGTGGCCATCGGCTCGACGAGCCCGGTTTCGACGCCGCCATGGCCGCGCAGCGCCAGCGTGCACGCGAGAGCATGGCCACCGCCGACGCGGTGTTCACGGCGAGCGTCGCCGTCAAGCTCCGCGACGCGGGCCACCGAGCGACCATGTTCGTGGGCTACGACAGCCTGCGCGTCGAGAGCAAGCTGCTCGCCTTGGTCGGCGACGGCGACACCCTGTTGCCGAAGGCGACCAAGGACCAGACCGTTGTGCTCGTTGCCGACAAGACGCCGTTCTACGCGCGCGGCGGCGGCCAGGTCGGCGACCGCGGCCGGCTGCGCACAGCGACCGGTGAGGCGCAGATCACGACCACGACAGCGCTCGATGGCTTCCATCTGCACCAGGCGGTGGTGACCGCGGGCCACCTCGACGCCGGGCAGGCTTGCACACTCGAGGTCGACGAGAGCGCGCGGCGCGCAACCGAACGCAACCACACCGCGACGCATCTGCTGCACGCGGCCCTCAAGAACGTGCTCGGCGACCACGTCAGCCAGGCCGGCTCGGAGGTCGCGCCCGACCGACTGCGCTTCGACTACACGCAGCCCGAGAAGCCCGCGGCGGAGCAGCTGCAGCGCGTCGAGGACGAAGTGAACGCGCAGATCCTCTTGGCCCAGAACGTGAGGGCCGTCGTGCGAGGACTCGACGAGGCCAAGGCCGCGGGTTTCGTGGCGCTGTTTGGCGAGAAGTACGGCGACGAGGTCCGCACGCTGCAGCTCGGCGAGTTCAGCAAAGAACTGTGCGGCGGCACCCACGTTGCCAACAGCGGCAACATCGGCACCTTCCGCATCGTCGCCGAGACCGCGGTCGCTGCCGGCACACGACGCCTGGAAGCCGTGACCGGCCCGACCGCGCTCGAACTCGCGCGACAGGAACGGCTGCAACTCGCGACGCTCGCGACGGCGCTCAAGGTGCCGCCGGCGAATGTCGTCGAGCGCGTGCTCGAGCTGACCTTTGAACTCAAGAAGGTGCGACGTGAACTCGAGAAGGCGCAAGCGCCGGACCTCGACAGCGAGCTCACCAAACTGCAGGCAGCAGCGGTGACCAAGGACGGCGTGCGCAGCGTCGTCTATCAGCGTCCGGGCCTGCAACCGAAGGATGCGCAAGAGCTGCTCAAGCGCGCCCAGAAGGCCATGGAACCGATGGTGGGCCTCGTGCTGAGTGTGCTCGACGGCGAAGTGCACGTCGTGGGGGCGGTCAGCAGCGATCTCGTCTCGAAGGTCAGAGCGGGCGATCTCATCAAGGCCATGACGGCCATCCTCGGCGGCGGCGGCGGCGGACGACCCGAGGCCGCGCAGGGCAAGGGCAAGGACGTGACTCGGGTCGGGGAGGCCGCGGACGCAGCCCTCGCGGCGCTTCGAGCGGCTGGCCTGCGGGACTGAGCGACCGGCGAGATCGCCAGGTAGGCGTGCTCCGGGTGTGGCGCGTGTGGAGCGTGCGGTCGTTGACTTCACCCGTCGCGTCCGTAATCTACCCGCCCTCACAAGCGACAGCTCTACGGTAGGGCGCCCTGGCTGGGCCTCCGTTCGGCCGAACTAGCATTCCAACATGGCAAATCCGAAGCGAAAACTGAGCCGCGCCAGCAAAGGTCATCGGCGTGCACACCTGGCTCTCACTCGCACCCAACTGGTGCGCTGCACCCACTGCGGGGCGATGATCCGTCCCCACACGGTTTGCAAGCCGTGCGGCCACTACCGCGGCCGCCACGTGATGCTCGCTGAGAACGGCTGATCGAGGACCGCTGCGCGGCCACCCGGCGACGGTGGCCGAGGGCGCGGTGACTTCTGCGCGAAGTAGCCGAGCCTCGTGGCAGAGACGACGTCGCATCCGCGGAGGACTGGCGTGACCAAGGTTGTGTTGGATGCGTTCGGTGGTGACCATGCCCCGACCGAAACGATCAAGGGCCTGGCGGTGGCGCTTCAGCGCGGCCACGTACAACCCGAACAGGTCCTGCTGACGGGGCCGCGCGAGCAAGTCGTCCAGGCGCTGCGCGACCAGGGCCTGCCGGCCGAGGCATTCGCCGTGCACGACGCACCTGACGTCCTCGGCAGCGAAGACACACCCACCGACGCGATGCGCAAGAAGCCGCGCAACAGCATCGCAGTCGGCATCCAGCTGCTGAAAGAAGGCCAGGCGCAGGGCTTCGTCAGCGCCGGCTCGACCGGCATCGTCGTGGCGTCGGCCACACTCGGTCTTGGCTGTCTGGAGGGCATTCGCCGGCCGGCAATCGGAGCCATCATCCACGGTGAGAAGCACCCGTTCCTGGTGCTCGATGTTGGCGCCAACCCGCAGCCAAAACCGCATCATCTGGCTCAATACGCGCTGATGGGCTCAGCCTACTACAGAGGTACCTTCCGAGTCGCCGAGCCGTTGGTCGGCATCCTCAACATCGGCAGCGAGGAGCTCAAGGGCAACCCGCTCGTGCGCGAAGCCCGAGCGCTGATGAAGCGGCTGCCGATCAAGTTCCACGGCAACGTCGAAGGTGGCGAGGTCTTCTCGGGCGATTGCCACGTCGTCGTCACCGACGGCTTCACGGGCAACGTGCTGCTCAAGGTCAGCGAAGGCGTCGCCGAGTATCTGCTGCGCATGATGTTCGGCCTGCTGCACAAGGCGGGCGTCGAGAGTGAGAAGACCAAGATCGTGCAGGCCGAGGTCATGCCGCGCGTCGACTTCTCCGAGTATGGGGGCGCCCTGCTGCTCGGTGTGCAGGGTATCGTCACGATCTGCCACGGACGCTCGCGCGCCGATGCGTTCGCGAACGCCCTGCTGTTCGCTTGTCGAGCCATCGAGGCCGAAGTGAATCTGCACATCGTCCAGGCCGCTCGTTCGGTAGCGCTGCCGACGGCGGAGCCCAACGCATGACTGGGTGCCACATGACTGGGAGCCAGATTGCCTTGGAGGGCTTTCCCGAGGGCCGCCCCAAGTGCACTCGCACGGCCTTTAGCCAGCGGCGGGAACGATAGCATGGCTTCCCTCACCGCCGTGGGTGTCGCCGGGCTCGGGCGCTACGTCCCGGATCGCCGCCTGACCAATGCAGATCTCGAGAAGCTCGTCGACACGTCGGACGAGTGGATCGTGCAGCGAACGGGCATCCGCGAGCGACGGATCGCCGCACCAAATCAGGTCACCAGCAACCTCGCCCTCATCGCCGCGCAGGCGGCGCTCGAGGACGCCGGCATGGCGCCAGAGGAGCTCGACCTGATCATCTGCTCGACGGTGACGGGCGATCAACCGTTCCCAGCCACGGCCTGCCGACTCGGCCTCGATCTCGGCGCCAAGAACGCGGGCGGGTTCGACGTGGCGGCCGCGTGTAGCGGCTTCGTGTTCGGAGCGCAGGTGGCCGCCGGCTTCATCCAGTCGGGCCAGTTCCAGCGCGTGCTCGTGGTCGGTGCCGAGATTCTGAGCCGCATCCTCGACTACACCGACCGCAATACCTGCGTGCTGTTCGGCGATGGCGCCGGGGCGGCGATCTTCACGTCGCTGGAGCGCGCCGGGCAGGGGGAGTTCCTCGGTGGCTCGATCTGCATGGAGGGCGGCTCCGAGACCGTCTTGGCGCAGCCAGGCGGGGGCAGCCGTCATCCGGCCAGCGTCGAATCCGTGCAGCAGCGCCTGCACTACATGAAGATGGGCGGCACGAAGGTGTTCCGCTTTGCGGTGCGGGTGTTCGCCGAGCTCGTGCAGGGGGTGCTCGACCAGCACGGACGCGAGGCGATCGGCTTGATCGTGCCCCACCAGGTCAACCAACGCATCATCGAGGCGGCGATGGCTCAAGTGGGTTTGCCCATGGACCTCGTCTTCAGCAACATCGATCGCTACGGCAATACATCGGCGGCTTCGGTGCCGATTGCCCTGCGCGAGGCGAAAGACGCCGGTCGCATGCGGAAGGGAAAGCTCATCGTGATGCCAGCGTTTGGGGCAGGCATGGCTTGGGGCCATCTGCTCCTGCGTTGGTGACTGGATCGTTGGTGATCCACGACCTGAATCAACCGCATGCAGTTCTCGAAAAAAGTCGCCCTGGTGACCGGGGCATCGCGCGGCATCGGTCGAGCCATCGCGGTGGAGTTGGCGCAGAAGGGCGCCTCGGTGTACTGCACCTCGACCAAGGCGGGTGGTTGCGCCGACACGCTGGCCGCCATCGCCGCGTTGCCGTCGGGCAGCGGCAACGCGCACGCGCTCGTGGCCGACGTCGCATCCCCCGAGTCGGCTGAGCAATTGGGGCAGACTGTGCTCGAACAGGCTGGCAAGCTCGATTTCCTGGTCAACAACGCCGGCATCACGCGCGACGGACTGTTCTTGCGCATGTCGAGCGAGGCCTTCGACGCCGTGCTCGGCACCAACCTGCGCGGTACTTTCTTGGTGTGCAAGGCATTCGCTCGGGCCATGGCGAAGGCGCGCACGGGCCGCATTGTGAACATCGGCTCGGTCGTAGGCTTGACCGGCAACGCCGGGCAGGCAAACTCCGCCGCCAGTAAGGCCGGCCTGGTCGGCCTGGCCCGCTCGGTCACTCGTGAGCTCGGTGGGCGAGGCATCACCGCCAACGTCGTGGCGCCGGGGTTCATCGAGACCGACATGACCGCGGCCCTGCCCGAGGACACCCAGAAGACCTACAAGGCCGCCATCCCCGCCGGGCGCTTCGCGACGACCGACGAGGTCGCCGGTGTCGTCCGCTTCCTGGCCAGCCCGGAGGCCGCCTACGTTTCCGGGGCCGTCATCCCCGTCGACGGCGGCCTCGGCATGGGCCACTGACCTTCGCCTCACGACCCACCTCCACCGTCCGACCTCCCGCCACCGAAAGGCCCATCATGTTGCTCGAGGGCAAGACGCTGCTCGTCACCGGGGTCCTCATGGACTCCTCCATCGCGTTCCACGTCGCGCGCCTCGCGCAGGAG
>JBDSBS010000088.1:0-4612 GCA_039921435.1 Planctomycetota bacterium
GCCCGTCTGGCCGCAATGGCCTGCGAAGGCCTGGCCGGCGTCGTCGTTTGGAACGACGGCACGGTGGCAGCGGCCGATGGCAAGCCGACACCATTCGGAGGCGCCGTGCAGCAAGGCGTGCAGCGTCTCCTGCCGGTGCTCGATGCGTGTGCCGGGGCCGTCGTCGAAGCGGGACCGGTCTGGGTCTTGGAGTCGCAAGCTTCGGTTCGCGTCTGGTGGATGCTCGATTCGGCTGCGGACGGCATGACGTGGGTTCGCCGACTGTCGTCGTACGAGAGCACGCACAGCACGAGCCAGGCGGCGCGGCTCGGTTGGATCCGGTTGCTCCAGGACCTCGGCTTGCAGCCACACTTCGTCGCCGAGGCGACCTTGCCCGAGCGCCTGCTGCAGCAGCGGCCACGTTGCCTCGTGTTGCCAGCGGCGATCGCACTCGCCGATCGCACGGTTCAGGCCATCACGGCCTACGTGCAGGCCGGCGGGATCGTCATGGGCGACCACACGGTGGGCCTTTACGACGGCGACCTCGTGCGTCGTTCTGCGGGTGGGCTCGACGCCGTGTTCGGCATCGAAGTGCGCAGTCTTGCTTGGAACGACCTGCTCGTGCGCGAGGGCCGTTCGACCGCGCGCGCAGGTGGCCTGCCGCTGGTGGAGCGGCAGTTGAAGGGTCGCATGGCGGAACGACGCGAGGAAGGGCAATGTTTCCTCGAGAACACGCTCGGCCGCGGCCGCGGCGTGTACCTGAACGCGCCGGTCGTCGCCTACGACAACTGGCGTCTCGACGAACAGCACGTCGAAGCCGCGCGCGAGCTGCGGCGTCGAGTTCGAGCCGTTCTGCAGCAGGCGGGTGTGCAGCCACCATGCGAGGTGCGCGGCGAGGGTCTGCCGACGTGCATCGAACGCGTGCCGCTGCGACTGCGTGACGGGCGGCGGGTGCTTGCCATCCGCATCCACGCGTTGGACGCACCGCGCCTTCTGCAGCGGCTGGCGGAGTCGGGGCCGCGACCGGTTCAGGTCGAACTGCCGGTTGCGCGCGCCCTGCGCCACCTCGGCGGAGAGGACCTCGGCACCAACACCCGCTTCGACTTGCGGCTGGATCCCTTCGGTGCACTGTTCCTCGAGGATGCGCGGTGAAGAGCGGACTAGCCACGCCGGTCTTCCCGATGGAACGCGAAGAGGCCGTGGCGATCCTGATCTCTGACTTGCACGTGCCTGTCGGCGGGGGGGATGTGGTGGATCGCTTGCGCGGCGTCCTGGCCGCCGCATCGGCGCTGGATGCGAGCGTGCACGTGCTGGGCGACCTGTTCGATTCGTATGTCTCGCCGGCACAGGTGCGCACCGGCGTCTGGCGCGAGGTTGCCGCCATGTTCGCCGCGGCGGCGTCGGCAGGGGTGAGTGTGGATGTGCTGCACGGCAATCGCGACTTCATGCTCGGGCAGGAATTCGCCGCAGCGAGCCGGGCTCGGGTCATCGCCGGCGGTCTGCGCGGCCGGCTCGCCGGCGCGGACACGCTGATGCTGCACGGGGACGAGCTCTGCTGGAACGACGCACCCTACCAGCGCGCCAAGCGGTGGCTGCGGCACCCGGCGACGCGGTGGTTGGCGAGTCGGTTGCCCCTTCGGCTGGCCTTGAAGGCGGCGGAACGGGCGAGGCGCCGCAGCCGCAAGGTCGTGGCCGGTGGCGACCAAGCGCGGTTCCTGCCGACGGTGGGCGCCGTTCGCGGAGCGTTTGCAATGGGGGTAGACCGGCTGGTGTTCGGCCACATCCACCGGCATGCGCACGGCGTGCACGAAGGGGGGGACTACTGGGTCCTGCCGGCCTTCGATGCGACCGGAATCGGTCTGCTGGCTCGGGACGGGGCGTTGTCGGCGGTTCACTTCCAAGATGCGGCGGGGCACTTTGCGGCGGTTGCCGCGCCGCCACCCTGCCCGTTCAACTAGCTGGACCTGGCTGGCGCCTAGCTGGCCTCGTCCAGGGCAATTGCCGGCTCGTGACTTCGACGTTGCTGAGGTGGCTAGCACCTCGGTAGACTTGCCGCCCCTTTCGTCGGACCGGGTCTGACGCCGGATCGTCGGCCGCGGTCGTGGTCCGGCCGCGATCTTTTCCAATCAGGATCCGTTTCGTTTTTTCAGATCCCTCCTTACGCGTGCCTGCTTCCCCCAAGGAACCCTCGTCGCCAGAGACCCGCAGTGGGTCTTCGGTCGGACCACTCGATGTGGTCGCCATCGATGGTCCCTCGGGGGCTGGCAAGAGTACGGTAGCCCGCCTGCTCGCGGAGCAGTTGGGTTTCGGCTTCCTCGACACTGGTGCAATGTACCGCGCGGTGACGTGGCACTTCTTGCAGTTGGGTTGTGCGCCGGCCGAGTGCGCAGGCGAACCCGACCGCGGTCATGGTCGCATGCGTGCGGCGCTGGCGACGGCCGGGCTCGAACTGCGTGAAGGCCGTCTGTGGCTCAACGGCCGCGACGTATCGGCGCACTTGCGCACCCGCGAGGTCGAGTCACAGGTGTCAGCCGTGTCGGCGTTGCCCTTCGTGCGCTCAGCGATGCGCGACCTGCAACGCAACGTCGCAGCGCTGGGCCCCGTCGTCGCCGAGGGGCGCGACATGGGTTCGGTCGTGTTTCCGCGCGCGCGTTGGAAGGTCTACCTCGATGCGGCACCGAGCGAACGCGCTCGTCGTCGAAGTCGAGACTTCGAACGTCAAGGCCGTCTCGTTGCCGAGGTCGACGTGCTCGAGGAGATCCTCGTGCGCGACCAGCTCGACAGCACGCGCTCCGATGCGCCGCTGCAGCGCGCGCCCGATGCGCTCTACCTCGATTCGACGGGACTCACGACCGAGTCCGTGGTCACGCAGCTGCTGACCTACGTGCAAGCCGGCCTTCGCCTGCGGGAAGTCGAATGAGCCCCGTGGCACTGACGAAGTCTGCTGGTGATCCGGGTCGCGTCGAGCGCAGCCGGTTCTGGTGGTTCTGCTCGAAGTACGCCGTGCTTGGGTTCAGCAAGATCTACTTCCGCTTGCGGACCGAGGGCCGCGACAACGTGCCGGCCCAAGGCCCGCTGCTGCTGGTCTGCAATCATGCGAGCTACCTCGATCCGCCGATGATCGGCATCACCGCGGGGCGGTGGGTCGGCTTCCTGGCGCAAGCTGGTCTCGCGAAGTTCGCTCCGCTGCGCTGGTGGTTGGCCCAGGTCGGCGTCACGCTCATCGACCGGAACGCTCCGTCGAAGGACGCCATGCGCCTCGTCGCCGGTTGTTTGGCGTCCGGTGAGGCGGTCGGCATCTTCCCCGAAGGCACCCGATGTGCGGACGGCGCGGTAGGCAGGTTCCGCTCGGGCGTCGAGTTCCTCGTGCGTCGCACCGGCGCTGCCGTCGTGCCCGTTGGGATCGAGGGTTCGTTTCGCGCCTTCCCGCGGTGGGCGTGGCTGCCGCGGCCGCGCCGCATCGTCCTGCGTTACGGCGAAGTCTGGCCTGCGGCGCGCGTGCTGGAGCCGGGTGGCGTCGATAGGCTGCGGCAGCGCGTTGCCGAACTCGCCAAGGCGCCTTTGGCGCAGATGGCCACGCTGGTGCCCGTGGCCAACCACTCGACTGGGACTTCTGCTGCTGGGACTTCTGCTGCTGGGACTTCTGTTGCTGGGACTTCTGCCGCGATTCCCGGCCGACGTGAAGAAACTGCGGCACCGAATCAAGACGTAGCGGCCGATCGATCCTCTTCCGTTTCTCCTTCCTCTCCTTCTACTCCTTCATCTTCTGCCGGGAGCGAGGCGTGAGCCTCGTTGTCGGCGACCAGCGATCGGATGGTCCGACTGCTGGGACTGTGATCGCTCTGCTAGCTGGTCTCTGCACCACGCCGGTGGAGCACTTCATCGTCTGTTTGTCCCTTTCATCCCCCTGACCCCTTTTTGTTTGATGCACGGCAAGAATCTGATCAAGAAGTTCTCGATGTCCAACGACGAGCTCTCGCGGCTCACGTCGGAGGCACTCGGCAGTACGACACTGGCCGAGCTGGACACTGCAATCGGCAAGACCGTCGCCGAGTTGGCGCCCCACAAGATCGTGCGCGGCAAGGTCATCAAGGTGCTGGAAGACGGCATCGTGGTGGTCGATGTCAACTACAAGGCCGAGGGCCAGATCTCGATCGAAGAGTTCCCGGATCCCCTCGCCGTGGTACCGGGCCTCGAGATCGAGTGCCTCGTTGAGCAGATCAACGACGCCGAAGGCTACATCCTGCTGAGCAAGCGGAAGGCGGATCGCATCCGTGGTTGGGAGAACATCATCCTGACGCACAAGGAAGGCGACACCGTCAAGGGCCTCGTGCTGCGCAAGATCAAGGGCGGCCTCTTGGTCGATATCGGCGTGCCGGTGTTCCTGCCCGCCAGTCAAGTCAACATCCGTCGCGCCGGCGACATCGGCGACTGGATCGGCAAGGACATCGAGGCGCGCATCATCAAGATCGATGAAGAGCGCATGAACATCGTCATCTCGCGCCGCCGTCTCATCGAAGAGGAGCGCGAAGCCAAGAAGGCGCAGTTGCTCGGCGAACTGGTCGAAGGCCAGATCCGCAAGGGCATCGTCAAGAACATCGCCGACTTCGGTGTCTTCGTCGACCTCGGTGGC
>JBDSBS010000089.1:0-6539 GCA_039921435.1 Planctomycetota bacterium
ATGGTGAGCGAAGCCATGACGGCGGCGAACCACTGCTGCACGGAATCCGAGTCGAAGCGCTTCTCTGCCTCCTCCGGGCTCGCGGCGGTCGCCACCAAGCGCACGAGGAAGTGTCGCCGCCCCCGCGTGCCAAGCCGCCACATCTCGCGCGCGAAGCCGCCGTTCGGTTGCTCGAAACGCCAGTCCATGGCGGTCCAGCCATCACCGTCCGGATGCTCGGGGCTCACCGACACCCCGGAGCGCAGCACGTTGGCGCCATTGCTGAGACGGAAACGGACCATTTGCACCTGGGCATCCACTTCGGCGTAGTGGCCGACCACCTGAACGAACGCGCCCGGCAGGGCCGGCGAGCTCATCTCGACCTGCAGCTCGGCTGGTGGCTCCTGGGTGCGGCGCAGGCGGGTGCCCGCGAACTCGCGCAACCGGACGCGCAGACCTTCGTGCGTGTATCCGCCCGCGCTGCTGCAACCGCGGTCGGCCCCGCCCCGCGGCATCACGCGTACGACCCTGGGCTGCGCCGCGGCGCGGATCTGCAGCACGATGGGCCAGGCCGCCAGGTGGAACGGCTTGCCGTCGCGATCCGGCACGTCCCAATTGGCCACGAGGTCGACCGTGATGATGTCGCCGACCATGGCCACGTCGACCACCTTCGCATTGGCGAGGCGGCCGCGCCTAGCCGGGTCGGCGAGCACGCTGGCGCGGCCCTTGCCCGTGGGCCACAGCGTGAAGGCCGGGTCGATCAGTCGATCGAGCCCGGAGCCCGTGCCGTTCCAGGCCTCGAGGAAGCGCGTCACGTGACCGTCGACACTGCTGCGCATAGGCCAGTGCGGGCCGAGCACGCCGTCCGTCCGAAACCGCACGAACAGCGTGTCGGCCTGTTCGCCAGGCTCCCAGGCGAGCACGATGCGGCCGTCGTCGCGGTACTGAACCGCTGGTGGGCTGGTCTCCAGGATCATGCTGGCGAGTGGCAGCGTCAACGTGTGGATCGCGGCCGGGGGACCGCCGGACTGGACGGGAATGCGCGCCACGTAGGTGTCCCGGTCCGGCAGCACTCCCGACAGGGGCACGACATCCGCATTCACGAGGATGCGGTAGCGCTCACCCTGCCGGAGTTCGTCGGCGAGAGCGACGCGCAGCGACCCGGCTTCACCGCCCGGATCGGCGCGTCGTTGGATCAGCAACGGGGAACCCGGACCCTCCGCGAGACTGCAGCGCTCGGTCTGCAGGAAGCCAGGCGTCACGAACGGCACCGTCAACGTGCGCTCGCCACCGCCATGGCTCGCATTGAGCTCGAGCGAGTAGGTGACGGAGCCGGTTGACGAGAGACTCCACGCGTGTAGGGCGGACCCCTTCGCATTCTGCCGCAGCTCGTCACGCCGCGCCTGCAGCTGCCCGGGCGACAAGGAGGGATCGGCCGCCGCGAGAAACCAGCAGAGCCGCATGCCCGTGTTCGGATCCTGGTGCGTCGCCTCGCGCAATGCCGCGAGCGGCACACTGTGCTTGATCAACTGGAGGGAGCGGGGATCGTCGGTCAGGAAGTGTCCCCCGCCTGCGAACAGTCCTGGCTCGCCCGCGGGCGACAGCATCTCGGCGACGTTGCCCAGCAGATGCCGCACCCCGAGTGGCGACTCGCCTGTGGCCCGCATGTCGACCGGCTCGGGTCGCGTGAGCGTGCCCGGGTCTGCCGCGATGCGGCTCGCGTCAAACCGGTTGCCCCAGGGATAGACGAGTCCCTCGAGGCCCGCCGAGCCGGCCAACCAGAGGTCGCGGTCGGTCGGCAGATGCGCGCCATGCAGCGCGGCGAACGCGCGGGCCTGATGCATCGACAGTCCACTGACCGGGCAATCGAGGTCCTTGTCACTGCCGTTCCAGCCGAGCGGGGTCATCTCGGCCTGCAGCTCGTCGCTGGACAGACTCTGCAACCAATCGCGATACTGCCCGCGCGTCACCTCGTGCCGACCGATGGCCAGCCAGGTGTGCGTCTGCGGATCGAAACACACCGCAGCGTCGGGGCGGAGTTGCTCGCCCTCGAAGAACCTTGGCAAAAGGACTGCCGCCTGATCGCGTTTCACGCGCGTGGCGAGGGTGACGGACTGGCCCTGCGCGGCGTGTGCCCGCACCAGGTATTCGTCCAACGGCAGCGGCGCCCCGGCCTGGTACGGTTGCCATTCGGCAGCCAGCTCGCCGTCCTGCAAGCGCCGCACGAACAGCTGCACGGGGCCCGCACTCTCCACGTCGTGCAAGACGATGGTCCCCCGGCCCTCGAGACGCTGCAACAGGTCCCCGACCTGCTCGCGGTCCTTGGCGTCGAACACGACGCAGAAGCGTTGCAGTTCCTCGCGGTGCGTCTCGTAGTGCGCGGCGAACGCATCGCGATAGTCCGCGAGCCGGCGCAGACGGACCTGGTCCGGCTGCTTCGTCAGAGCCGCGGCCTTCTCGTACAGATCCCGCGCGCCGTCGAAGTTGCCGTGCTGCACGAGCTGTACGCGTGCCTCGGCCAGGGCAGCCTGGCCGTGTTCCAGGTCGGCGTTGGCGCCGATCGCGCCGGCGACGAGCG
This sequence comes from Planctomycetota bacterium, assembly GCA_039921435.1. Classification (GTDB taxonomy): domain Bacteria; phylum Planctomycetota; class UBA1135; order UBA1135; family UBA2386; genus DASVAL01. Next base: position 2,558 of record JBDSBS010000089.1, read on the forward strand.
CCACGCCGACACCCAACGCAACCGCCGCGCAGGTCATGACGAGGGCGCGCCGGCGGCGCTGGAGCCCGCCCTTGCACCGCATCAACAAGCTCGGCGGACGGGCGGAGATGGAGCGCCCGTCGAGGAACGCCCGCAGGTCCGCTTCGAGGTCCTTCGCCGTCGCGTACCGGTGGTCGGGATCCTTGGCGAGGCACTTGTGCAGGATCGTGGCCAGATCGATCGGCACGTTGGCGTTGTGAGCGCGCACGGGCTTCGGCTCGTCCTCGACGATGTGCCGCGTGATGTCGAGTGCGTTCGCGCCTTCGAACGGGGCGCGCAAGGTCAGCAGTTCGTAGAGCACGGCACCGAGCCCCCAGATGTCCACGCGTGCATCGACGGAGCGCCCGCCGCTGGCCTGCTCGGGCGCCATGTAGGCCGGCGTGCCGACCTGTTCGCCGCTCTTCGTGAGCTTCAGCGCCTGTTCGTCGCGAGCGAGGCCGAAGTCGACCAGCACGGGCCGGCCAGCCGGATGGATGAGGATGTTGTTGGGCTTGAGGTCGCGGTGGACGATGCGCTCGCGATGGGCGGCGACCAGCGCGTTCGCCACGTCAGCCATCAGTCGCGCGCACGAGCGCACGTAGGCATTGCCGGTGCCGCTGCCCGGCTCCCGCATGGTCGGGAAGCGCTCGCCGAGGCCGGTTTCTTCGACAAGCGACAAGCGGAGCCTTTCTGCGGGTCGGGTGCGCAGCGAGTCGAGCAACTCGTTCAGCGGCGGACCTTCGACGAAGTCCATCACGAAGTAGTGGGTGCCGTCGTGCTCGCCCACCGCGTGCACGGGCACGATGCCCGGATGCGACAGGCGGCCGGTGGCCTCGGCTTCGCGGCGGAACCTCGCCACGGCGGCGGGATCCATGCCCGCGAACGAAGGCAGCATCTTGATGGCCACCTTGCGGCCCATCGATTCCTGGGTGGCGAGCAGTACGACGCCCATGCCCCCGCGGCCAATCTCGCGCTCGATGAGGAACTCGCCCAGGCGCCGGCGGCGGGGCTCTGCTGGCGCGGCGGGCGCTTCGTTGCCCGGAACAGAAAGAGTCACGTTCTCCTATCGGATCAGGACGGGCGGCGGCTTGTGGCGGCGCGGCCGCCATCTGTGACCGCGCCTTGCCGTGGCGCGCAAGGGCCCCGCGGTCGCCATCTCAAGGCTGGCGGGCGGCCTTGCCGAAAGGAATCGGGCCGGAACTGTCCATCGCGATCCGAGCCTCCAAGGAAAACCTCATGCATGCTTGCGTCCGCCCGTCCGTCGCCGCTGTCGCGATCCTCTCGCTCACCATGGTCGGCGCTTGCAGCCTCTTCGAGCCCAAGAGCGGCGACGAACAGGTGCGCGACCTCGCCACGCGGGTCGAGGGAGTCCAGCAGCAGGCCGAGCTGGCCCAGCAGCTCACCGCCGCGGCGCTGCAGAGCCTGCAGAAGCTGACGGCTCGCGACTTCGGTGGCGATGCACTCGGCGCCTACGACGCCCTCAAACGCGCCGTGGCAGACTCGGTTAAGCAGGAGACGGCGCTACGTGGCAGCCTCGAGCCGATGCAGAAGGCGGCCGAGCGGTTGTTCGCCGCGTGGGGAACCGACCTCGAGGGCTTCGGCAACGCCGAACTGCACCAACGCAGCCAGGAGCGCTTGAAGTCCACCCGCGAGCGCTACCAGAGCGTGGTGCAGGTGACGCAAGCGAGCTTGACGACGTACAGCGAGATCAACCGCAACCTGCAGGACCACGTGCGGTTTTTCGGCAGGGACCTCAACCAGGAGGCTCTGTCGTCGGTGCGCAATGAGGTTCGGGACCTGACCCAGCGGACGGCCGCGCTGCAGGAGCAGCTCGTCGAATGCCGCACCACGGCCGGGGCCTACGCCGAATCGATCGCGCTGCCGAGCGTGCCGCTGACGGTCCCGGCGGCGCCGGCCGGCGAGACCAGCCGTTCCAAGTGAATACGACCCCGGCAGCGGCGCCCGGCGTCGGAGCCGTCTCAGGCGAGGGCGGGCGCCGGTGCGGTTGCCGGCAGCACGAAGCGGAACTGCACGCCGCCAAGGGGTGAGTCTTCGCAGCACATGGTGCCGCCCATCGCTTCGACGATGCGCCGGCAGATCGCCAGACCGAGACCGGCACCCTTGGGCTTGCTGGTCATGAGATCGCCGACCTGGCTGAACCCCTCGAACACGCGCTGCCGATCCCCGGCGGGGATGCCCGGACCGCTGTCGGCCACCGAGACCTCGATCCCCGCAGCGTGCCCGTGCACGCGCACGAGGATGCGGCCACGCGCGGGCGTGAACTTGATGGCGTTGTCGAGCAGCCGGGCGACCACCTCGCCGATACGTTCCCGGTCGATCTCGACGGTCGGGACCCGGTCCGCCTCGACTTGCAGCTCGAGCTCGCCGCGGGCTGCAGCCGGCCGGCTCCCTTCGATCGCGGATGTCACCAGGGCATGGAGGTCCGTGGTCTCGCGCCGCCACACCGTGCCGCCGGTCTCGATCTGGCTGTAGAGCATCACGTCGTCGACGAGCAGTTTCAGACGGTGGCTCTCGGTGGCGAGGATGCGCACGAACTCGCGCCACTCGACCTCCTGCTTCGGATCGATCGACACGAGGATCTCGCTGCTGCTGCAGATGTTGGTCAGCGGCGTGCGCAACTCGTGGCTGATCGACGACAGCAGATCGTCCTTGAGGCGGTTGATCTCGTGGTGCTTGGTCACGTCGACGAGCACCACGACCTTGCCGAAGTCGTGATCCGGTCGGCTGGACTGCATCTGTACGATCGTCAGATCGAACATGTGGTCGCCATGCGCGATGTCGGTGCTGTGCACCTCCGCCGCGGACCGGTTGCTCCGTTCCATGCCTTGCTGGATGGCCTGGCCGAGTTCACCACCGACCAGGTCGACCAGCAGGCACCCTTCGATCGGGCCGCACTCGCTGCGCACGACCTGGCGCGCACTGCGGTTGGCCAGTGCCACGCGCCCGCCCGTGTTGACGACGACGACCCCTTCGCGCAGGGCCTGCAGCACCGCGTGCACACGATCGAAGGCGACCTCCACCGAGATCAGGTTGGCCTGGCTGAGCTGTTCACGTTGTTCGATCGACTGGCAGGCCTGATTGAAGAGGCGCACCATCGGCTGGAGTAGCGGGACCCAGGCGTCGGCGAGCCACGGGGCTTTGCCCTGCGTGCGCAGATCGTCCATCGCCTGGGTCATGGCCTGGAGGGGCGCGACCATCGTCCGGCGCAGGTAGCGCAGACCCGAGCCGAGCAGCGTGCACGAGGTCAACAATGCAGTGGCGGCGACCCCCGCGACGGTGCCCGGCGAGGCGCCCATCAGCCATGGAATGGCCGCCGGCAGCGTCGCGCCGGCGACCACGGCGGCGGTCAGTCGGCTGACTCGCAGACCGAGGTCGCCGAGGCTGGCACGCGGCGGGGGAGGCTTTGCATCCATGAGTGGAATGCATCGGCGGTCGAAAGACGAGACTTGACGAGGAGACGAGCCTGTTGTGGTCGCCATGTCGCCCGTTCTGATCTCGTCCTGAGGGGCTTCTGGCTTGCTCCCGCGCCGCCGCCGATGTCATGGGCGATCCAGCACAGATCGCGCAGCTGCTCGCGGGCCTGAGGACCGACCCACGCGACGAGCCGTGCGGGGCCCGCGCCATGCCATTGGTGGCAACGAGCACGGCGTGCGGACGAGAACGAGCCCCTCTCGTTGCGCGCAGACGATTGGCTAGCGATGCATTGAACGAACGCCCCGCTCCGGGCAGACTCGTCTGGTGCCGTCCACCGTGGTCTCGGTCCTCATCCTCACCGCCGCGGTGCTGTTCGCGCGCGAGGTCTCGACCATCGACATCATCACGCTGTTGATGTTGCTCGCCTTGATTGCCACGGCAACCGTGACGCCGGCCGTTGCACGTCGCGGCTTCGTCGCAATGGCGGTTGGGTGGTCGCGGCGGCCTTCCTGATTTCGATTACCCTCGC
>JBDSBS010000090.1:0-3192 GCA_039921435.1 Planctomycetota bacterium
CGAAGCCGTGCGGGCGGGGGCCAAGAAGAAGCGTCTGCCGGACCGCGTCGAAGCGGTCGATCGGGTCTTGGCGGTCGACGCCGAACTGCGGGCGTTGTTGCCCAGGCTCGATGCGATGCGCGGCGAACAGAAGAACGCCGGCAAGGCGTTGGGGAGACTCAGTGCAGCCGAGCGCGAGCCGTTCCTCGAACAACAGAAGGAACGCAAGGCCGAGCTCGCCGTGCTCGAGGACATGGAGAAGCAACTGAGGGCCGAACTCGACAAGCAGTTGGCGCTCGTGCCCAACCTGCCCGACGACGAGGTGCCAGAGGGCAAGGACGACACCGAGAACGTCGAGACCAAGCGCTGGGGCACAGTGCGGCAGTTCGAGTTCCCGGCCCGGCCGCATTACGAGATCGGCGAGGCCCAGGGCTGGCTCGATTTCACGCGCGCCTCGCACATGGCGGGTTCGCGCAACTACATCCTGTTTGGCGATCTGGCCCTGCTGCACGACGCCGTGCTGCGCTTCGCGGTCGACCTCATGGTGCAGCGAGGCTTCGTGCCCGTTGACCCGCCGCTGCTCGTGCGCGATGCAGCGATGCACGGCACGGGGTTCTTCCCGGGCGGTGAGGAACAGACCTACCGCTGCGAGAAGGACGGCCTCAACCTGATCGGCACGAGCGAGGTGCCCGTGACCTCATTGCACAGCGGCGAGATCCTGGCCGAAACGGATCTGCCCAAGAAGTACGTGGCGCGCTCGGCGTGCTTCCGGCGCGAAGCGGGCACCTATGGCAAGGACACGCGCGGGCTCTACCGCGTGCACCAGTTCCAGAAGGTCGAGCAGGTCATCGTCGACATTGCCGACAGGGCGCGTTCGCTGCAGCACCATCAGGACATCGTGCAGAACGCCGAGGACCTGCTGCAGGCCTGCGAGCTGCCTTACCGCGTCGTAGCCGTCTGCGGCGGGGATCTCGGTGTGCCGCAGGCGATGAAGTACGACATCGAGACGTGGATGCCTTCGCGCGAGAACTACGGCGAGACCCACTCGGCTTCACGGTTCTACGACTACCAGGCCCGCCGGCTCAACATGCGCTACCGGCCGAGCGATGGCAGCAAGCCGATGTTCTGCCACACGCTCAACAACACCGTGGTCGCGAGCCCGCGCGTGCTGATCCCGCTGCTCGAGAACCACCAGCAGCAGGACGGTTCGGTGCGGTTGCCCAACGCGTTGCGGCCGTACTTCGGTGGCCGCGAAGTGATCGGCAAGCCCGTCTGGTGAGGAGTTGCGGGGTGAGACGACGCGGGGTGAGACGACGCGGGGTGAGACGATGGGGAGCGAGGCGAAGAAGCGGTCGCAGGTCAGACCCGCCGGCGCGGATCTAGCCTCTCAGCCGCCGCCGCCGAAGAAACCACCCGCTCCGCCAGCGCCACCGCCGAAGAGCTCGCCCAGATTGAACCCCGGTGGCAGGCCACTGGGCGGGGCACCGCCGCTGGGAAGGCCGCCCGGGAAGCCGCCTGGGCCGGCACCCTGCCCTGGGCCGCGCGTGCCACCACCGGTGGCGGGGCCGCGGCCGCCGCCTTCGCCGGCCGTCTGGCCACGGCCGCCTTCGCCGGGCTTCCTGCCGGCGATCGTGCGCGCGGCACTACCTTCGCCCTCGCCCTTGCCGCCTGGTCCACCGGGTCCGCCGCCGGATCCTGCTGGGCCCGCGGGACCACCGCCAGCTTCAGCCACCGGTTCGGGCGGGAAGACCGGCACGCGCGCGGTGCCCGCCTGCAAGATGTCCTTCATGCGTCGGTCGAAGACGATGTGGCGCACGTAGGTCTTTTCGGCCCCTTCGAAGTCCTCGACCTCGAGGTCGCTGACGACGTTGCGGTTGCTGAGTCGGCGTTCGATCGTGAACTCGATCTTGATGCGCTGCGGCAACTTGTCCTCGAGCGTGCTGTCCCACTCGAGCAGTTCTTCGGCCTCGTAACCAAGCGTGTCGAAGTAGGTCACCTTGAAACTCTTGACGCGGTCGTGCACGAGTTGGAACGACCCCTGCGTGATGATGTCGTTGTCGACCATCGGATCCTCGCGGCGCCACATCTCGAACACGTCGCGATAGCGCGGGTTGGTCTTGAACCAGTAGCCGACTTCGCACAGGGTCGGCTTGCGCGGTTGGTTGTGGGAGTCCAGCACGAAGCCAACGGCGTCCGTGGTCGTCAAGAAGTCCATGCGGTCGGCATCGCGGCCATTGACGTCCATGTCGCGGCCGCGGAAGACCGCGTTATTCGTTACGTTGTAGGTCCACAGACCGCGCAGGTCGCGCTCGATGAGATTGAGGATGCGCGGCCCCGCTTCGGTCGACTCCGTCAGGTCGTCGACGACGTCGCGTGCGTTCAACAGCACGTGGAAGGTCGAGCCCACGGTGATCATGACTGTCGACGTGATGGCGATCGCCAGGAGCACTTCGAGCAGGGTGAAGCCGGACTGTTTGTTCTTGTCGTGCATTACCTGCCTCCTGCGCTGCTCGGGGCCGGGCCACCGGCACTGCCCCCTGTCTTGGATCCCCCTGTCTTGGATCCTCCTGACTGGGCGCCACCTGATTGGGAGCCCGGGGCGCCAGCAGCGCCCGAAGGTCCCTTGGCAGCCGCGATCGCCGCAGCCTGCTTCGGGGTCAAACCCGAGAGAGCCAACGTCGACAGGCGCGCCTTGATCAGCAATGCGTCGCGTTCGCCTTCGTGGTCCGCATTGAGCTTCGGAAAGTAGACGACCACGGCCACTTCCTCGAACTCATCGGCACTCGGCGGTGTTTCCGCGAGGCGCCGTTGGTAATCCTCTTCGACCAGTTTGTCCTCGTAGGCGGTGGCGCTGAGGCCTTGCTGCGCCGCCTTACGGTAGTTCTCGCGGTCGCGCTGCCATTCGATTCGCTCACTGGCAACGGAGTTCTCGCCGACGGAGTTGTTGGCGACTTCGGCTTCGACGCTGGCCACGGCGGACTCGCCCAGCACGACCTTGAACGAGAATCCGGCGTACTTCTCAAGCACCTGCTCTTGACCGGACTGGGGGGGTGTCTCGCGGGCACCGGCCTGCAGCTCCGACATCTTCTCTTCGGCGATCTCGCGAGCGAGGCGCCAGTTACGCGCCTGCGTGGCGTCGATCAGGGCGCTCGTGCGGATCCCGATGTACTCGATGACGACCATTGCGACGATCATCATCGCGACGAGGGCTTC
>JBDSBS010000091.1:0-8432 GCA_039921435.1 Planctomycetota bacterium
CGCCGGCAAGTCGACGCTCTTCAACCTGCTGTTGGGTCGAGAGCGAACACTGACCGGTGCGACGCCTGGGCTGACGCGCGACCCTGTCGTCGAATGCACAACCCTGGCGGGCTATCCCTACGAACTCGTCGACACAGCTGGCGAGGGAGTCTCGACCTCGGCCGTGGATTGCGAAGCGATCGCGATCGGGCGCGCTCAACGTCGCTCTGGCCTGATCCTGCTGGTCATCGACGCGACGGAGGGGCCGTCGCATCTCGATCGTGCACTGGCCGCTTCCGCAGCGCTCGTGATTGCCACCAAGGTGGACCTGCCCGTTGTGGCTTGGCCAGCCGACTTGCCCCGGCACCTGCAGGTGTCGGCTGCGACCTGGGATGCGGCGACGTTGCGAGTTGAAATCGGCACGCTCCTGCGCCGCCATCGCCAGCTACCGATGGCAGGCAGGGTGGGAGGAGCCGCGGCGCTGACTCCCACCCAGGTCGCCCAGCTGCGGCACCACACCGCTGCCATCGAAGGTGCTTGAGTCGCCCCGGCACTCCCTCGATTGTCGCTGACCGGTGCCGGCGGCATGATGCACGGCTCCGATGGCAGATCACGACAAGCTCGACTTGGTTTCCATCGACGACCTCAGCAGTGCCGAGATCCTCGAGCTCTTCCACCACGCCGACGAGTTTCGGGGCAATCTGTGGGCTTGGTCCGACCTTTGTCGAGGCGCCATCATGGCGACCTTGTTCTTCGAACCGAGCACCCGCACTCGACTGAGCTTTGAATCGGCGATGCTGCGGCTCGGTGGGGGAGTGATCACCGCCGCCGACGAGAAGAACACGAGTAGATCGAAGGGTGAGTCGCTGGCCGACACCGTGCGTGTCGTCGGTGGCAGCTACGCGGACATCCTCGTCGTGCGCCATCCCGAAGATGGTGCTGCTCGAGTCGCTGCACGCTAAGCGCGCGTACCGGTGATCAATGGCGGCGACGGTGCCCACGAACACCCCACTCAAACGCTTTGCGACCTGTACACGCTTTGGAAAGAGAAGGGTCGCCTCGAAGGGCTTGAGGTCGTCTTGTGCGGCGACCTTCGCTACTCGCGCACCATACACTCGTTCTGCTACGCACTGGCACGGTTCGGCGCCAACATCGTGACGATGCCGTACCCGGGCTTCGAGTTGCCCGACTACGTCCTGCATCGGCTGCGCCGCGACTTCGGGGTGCAGACCGCGGCCGCGTCGGTCGCCGATCTGCCGGGCATTGCCGGCAGCAGCAACGCTGCGGCGTACCTGACCTCGAGCAAGCCGCACCAACTTGCCTTGTATACCAATCTGACGAACGTCGAAGTGAATCGCATCGACGCGATCTACATGACCCGCGCCCAGCGTGAGCGGCATGCAGGCGAAGAGACGATCAACTATCCGCGACTCACGCGCACCACGCTCGGCGCCGCAGCCGCCAAGGATGCGCGCGTCATGCACCCGTTGCCTCGAGTAGACGAGATCGACTACGAGGTCGATGACGACCCTCGCTCGATCTACTTCCGCCAGGCGGAACTTGGCGTGCCGATGCGCATGGCCCTGATGGCCTTCCTGCTCGGCAAGATCCAGCTGCGAGCAGGCCGCCCGCCACTGCTATCGGTGATGCCGGGGATCGCCGCCGGTGCGGGCCTGCGCTGCATCAACGAGCGATGCATCACCAACAACGAAGGAGTGCGCTACCTCGTGCGAGACTTCCGCTTGCGAGAGGCGGAAGTGCCACCCGTGCTGTCGTGCGCGTACTGTGAACGGGAGGTCGAAGCCCGGTTCGTTGGTCATTCGCAGACCCGCATCGTGCACCGCTACAACGCGACAGAGGCGCGACGCATCGTTCCGGAGCATCGTGTCTATTTCGAGTCCGAAGCCCAAGCCCAGGCCGCGGGTTTCCATTGCGGTGGCCCCTGAGCGACCCTGCGGATCGCTTCCACGACAAGCGCTGGCCAGCTGCAAGGGGACGAGCGGTATCGCACCTCCAATGCGCGCAGATGGCGTCGGCACTGGCGTTTAGAGATCCGATCAGGTGTCTGTAAGCTGGCTGTCGAAAGAGTGTTGTGTGCACTTGCGGCCCAGGGTCCCGGCGGCATGATGTTTGATGCCGCGGTGCCCGTCAGTTCGGTCTGGACAGTTGCAGCCCCCTCGCATCCAGCCTCTCACGATGTACATTCCTGTGCCTTCCTCTCTTGTGTCAACTCGTTCGAGACCATTCTGCGGTCCTCGCGGGCAGATGGCAGGGGGAGGTTGGCTGGGCAGGTGTCACACACTTCGTTCTGTGAATCCCTCGGCAGAATCCCTCGGCAGAATCCCTCGGCAGTGAATCCCTCGGCAGTGAATCCCTCGGCAGTGAATCCTTCGGCTGCGCCGTCGGCGCGCTGAGAACAACTCTTTGAAGATCATGGCAGACATCACCTTGGCAGACGCCAGCATTCGGACCTTGGCCCACGCTGGTATTGGGATCCACGGAAACCGCCTACCCCTCAAAGCCGCGGGCTCCCGCACTCTCGAAGTTCCTGGTCTTCGACGCAGCTTGCTCGGGCTGAGTCTGCTCGGGCTGGGTTCGCTCGGCTTGGCTGTGGCCTCGGGCTGCAGCAAAGGTGGTGGTGGCGTGGGTTCGGCGACTCCCGGTGCAACGACGCAGGCGGCTCTCGAACGGGTCGAGTTTGGGCGGCTCGCAGACGTCTACGGACTACGAGTCACCACCGAGGGGGCTTCGAGAGAGTTGTTCCGCCGCGATGTCTTGGTCGGTCCCAACATTCGCGACGAGCGCCCGACGACCTCGAACTTGCTCGACAGCGAGATCACCTACGACTTCATCGCTGCTGACCCGGACACGCTGCAGCCTCGCCTCTTCATCCCCCGCGATACCACGAGCCCCGAGTTCGCCGCGGCGTTCGATGCGTTGGACAACGACCTGCGGCAGGTTGCACCGATGATTTTCGGCCAGGGCGGGCCTGGTTTGCCCTTCGCCGTGGTGCCGCGCAATGGAGCCATCCGACTGACGTTCTCGGCTCCGTTGGGGGTAGGCGACGAGTTCTTCGTCGAGCGAGACACAACGGGTCAGGTTGTGGGTTTGCGCAACACTGAGGCTGTGCAGTTGCTGCAGATCGTCGGCGATCCAACTCAGCCCGGTGGCTTTGTGCCACTCCCGGTGCGCGTCGTCGTGCAGGACCGCAGCCTCGTGCTCGATCCCGTGTTGCTCGGTACCGAGGGGCTTCAGTACCAGACGACCAACAACGCGGCCGGTCTGCCGGCTTCGCCCGATCAGCTCGGGGCGAACATTCGCATCGCGGTTGCGCTCGAGGGCCCACTGGCGATCCCTGGTCTGCGCGAGTCGGCCACGACGGGGCTGATCGGACTCAACAACCGAGGGCGCCAGTCGTTGATCCGCGACTTCCGCTCCGGCAACGCCAACGACACCTCTGCGGATCTCGCTCGCGGTTTCGTCCGCGACCCGCTGCCGTTGCGCATCGTCGGTGAGATCCTGATGTATCTCGAGCGCGTCGACAACATCAACGCGTTCACCCAAGAGGTGACGGTCTACAAGAACGGGATCGCGCACGAGATCGATAGCGGGGACGTATTCCGATTCATCGCGGGCAGCACTGCCGTTCCCATCAGTACCGAAGTCGTCGTCGACCCCGAGGACGACCGCAACCAGCCGGCGAACCAGCACGTGCGCGTGCGTGTGCGGCGGCTGCCGAACCTCGAGGCCCTCGATCCACGCAATCTGTCTGGCTATCCCACGTCGCTCGCGGCGCGCGAGCCATGGCTCGTCGCCAATGCTCCCAAGGCCATCTGCGTCGCGGAATACACGGCCGGCGGTGACACGGTGAACAACGTCGTCACCGGTGACGACCCGCGCAACTTCCTGGCCTTCACGCCGGCTCCGCAGGCCAACCTCGATGGTTCGCAGCCAGCGCCGAACCAGTTCGTCTCGCCCTTCGCGGGAGCGGTCGTTCGTTTCACGAAGCCGATCGACCTCGAAACAGTGAAGTGGGCCGACACCTTCTTCTTCGCCACGCGCGATCTCGCGACCCAGGCGAGCATCGAGGACTTCATCGTCAATCGGCCGAACAGCCAAGGCACGCTCGGTATGAATCCGGCGACGTTCAACTTGGCCAAGTACCGCACGCCGTACCTCATCACGGCACGCTTGTTCGACGAGGATGGTTCACAAACGACGCTGCGGTTGCAGCCAACGGCGGGGTTCTACCTCGACGACACGATGCGCAATCCGCCCGTCGGCGCTGACTACCGGTACTTCCTGCATCTCATCGCCAACTCCCCCGACGGCGGCGTGAAAGACTTGGCCGGCAATGCCGTCGACTTGCAGGGGACCACGGCCGACCGCAGCAATCAGATCGTGATCCCATTCACGGTGGACACGAGGTTCAACGGCAACCAGCCCTTCTTCGACGACAACCTCTCCATCTCGATCGTTCGCCGGTTCGGTGCCCGCGACGAGGATGCGCAGCCGTCCTACTTCATTCCCGCCGAGGTGCAGGCGACGAACGCTCCCTCGATCGCCGCGGCCTATCCGCTCGAGGACATGTTCGGCGGCTACATCTACCTGGACGGCAAGCTTCAGGCGCGACCGACGACGCGGACGCGGGTCACAGCGGACAACTTGAACCAGGCACCTTTACAGCAGCAGCCAGCGGCACCCGCGCTGCCGAATCCGCTCGCCTGGTGTCCGCAGTACGTCAACGTCGGCGCGAGCGAAACGCAGGTCGGCACCAACTCCGCGACCAACGTCGTCAACGCGGGCATTCAGAACCCCCTGAACCCGTTTGGCTGCCGCCTGCAGACGGTCTGGCGCGAGGTCGACCTGAGCTTGTCGCGCACAGACGCGTTCGACTTCGACCTCGACATCGAGCAGATGTACTGGGCGCCCTACACCCAGACGAATCTGTCGTTCGACGAGTTCGACCGCGTGAGTCTGTGGCTGGGCCACTCTGAGTTCCGTCCCGTCCCATGCGTTGGCGACTTCAGCTCCTTGCCGTCATTGCCCGACTCCGGCCTGCGGAACGAGTTCGAGAAGAACTTCGCCTGGAACCCGACGCCCGGCAACGCCAACGTCATTCAGTCGCAGGCGCCACGGCAAGCTGCCTACGTCGACAGTCCGATGACTATCGACCCGTCCAAGGTGGTGTACGAGGCAAACGGCGTGAATCGCTTCCTGCCATTACCTGCCTTCAAGAAGCCCTATTTCGTCTACCGCGATGAGACCGTGGTCGAGCAAGGAGGCAATTCGCTGATCGGTTCGGACCTGCAGTTGCCCGGCTACATCCCCTACATCCTGTCGCCCTTCAGTCATGGGCAGGGTCGCCGTTGGATCGATACCTTGGGCACAGTCGGCTTCGTCACTTCGTTCTGGAACGATGCCCCGAACTTCAACATCGGCAATCCGAGCAACGCGGATTCGTTCACGGGCGGGCTCGTCGGTAGCATCGCGCTGCCGCTGATCGCGGACTTCTGGACCTACTGCGACTCGTCTGAGTTGCCGTTGGGCGGTGGCTACGTGGCCCTCGGCACCAACGGGTGGCAGGTATCCGTGACAGTGCAGTCGGGGCCGCAGCCGAACTTCCGAGTGCTATCGGGCGGGCGGCCGGCGACTACGACGGGCCAGCCTGCCGTTTGCCGCGCGCCTGGACAGACCGCCTGGACGTCGGCCCAAGGGGCCTTCGTCGGACAGACCACCGCTACGACTCCGCCGGGCGACAACACCTTCTATTGGATCATGATGGACGTGTTGAAACGCCAGAGCGTGATCACTGCAGGCTTCGTCGATCTCAACAATCCACACCGTGTGCCCGAGGGGTTCGCAGATCCGCGCCTCGGTCCGTTCTATCTGCAGAACGGCCAGAGCACGTTGCCTGCAAACGTGCTGCCATCGTTCGCATACGAGTTCGATCCGCCGCTGCAGAAGCTGCCTCCCGGCACCTCGCTCGTGCCCCAGTTCAGGGCGGCCAGCGCCGTCGACGCGACGCCGTGGTACTGGGACACCTGGATCAGACAGCCGACGCCGCTCTTCCAGAATCTCACGCCGCAAGTACCAGGAACCTATGGCGCGGCCAACTCGACGGAGCGCACTCAGCTGCGGCCGACCGCGGCCAACTTCCCGCTCGATCCCTACAAGGCCGGAGACGCCCACATCCGGAAGTGGGATGTGCGATTGATTCCCGGTTCTGGGCAGGCGCGAAACTGGTGGACCTACTTCTACAACCGCACGGTGACTCGGTATGTCGAGGATCCAAATGAGTTGTTGAACCCGGCGTTCACGGCGCAATTCGCCGGTCCCAATGAAGGGTTCACGCCGCGCGACATCCGCTACGTGAACTGGCGCTTCGTTACCAGCAACAACGTCGATGCGAACCCGCCCGTATCGCCGACCATCGAGACGTTCGCTCTCTCCTACAGATTCCTTCGCCAGTAGTTCCTTCGCAGCAATTCCTTCGCGCCGATTCCTTCGCAGCAATTCCTTCGCTGGCAGCTGTCTGCCGGCGGTTGTTCCTTTCTCCTTCCCTTACTCCCTCCCCGCGCAGCATGAGTCGATGGCACGGTGAACGTCTCCTTCGCTGACAATCCTCCAGCGCCAGGTCTTGGCGCCGGGGTAGACTTCAGCGACTCGTCCTCCTTGCGGACCTTGGTCTCTGGCGGAACTGTCCCGTCGCGAAGCTCAGGTTCTGTGCCCCGATCCCTTCAGCGCTGGTCCGATCCTGTCGCCCTAGCTGCCCTAGCCATGAATCGAGTGAATCCCGCCCGGCTGCTCTCCCTGGCCGCTCTTTCTGCCCTCGTTGGTTGTTCGGGCGGTAATTCTTCCATCGGCGGTATCAAGACCGGTGGCGAGTTCCTCGTTCTGCAGACAGAACCCAGCGACAATGGTTCGCTGTTCTTGAACGATGCCGTGCAGATCGACTTCAGCAACCCGGTTGACCTGGGTTCCGTCGATCTGACGACCTTCAGCTTCCAGGTGCTCGACCAAATCGGCAACACCGTTGCGGAGCCGGTTGCCGGCAACTTTGCCCTCGCGGCAAGTCCCGGTGACGCGACGTCGGGGCGGCGACTCCAGTTCATCCCCAGGCTCCCGACCAACGACTTGTTCACCAACGGCGGGTTCCGTCCGGGGCGCACCTACATCGTGCAGCTCGTGGGCGGCAACCGCCTCAACGGCACAGTCATTCGGGACGCTGGCGGCCGGGCCCTGGCGCAGCCGGTCAGCTTTCGCTTCTCGACCTCGGATGGAACGACGGCCGGCCAGCTCTTCCGCAACACTGCTTCCGGCGGTCCTCGCCGCACGGGATTCGAGATTACGCCGGCGCCGGATAGTACCGGAGTGGTCCTGAACAAGCAGGGGGCTCCGGCGCTTGAGATTCGCCTCGTGTTCGATCAACCGTTGAGCCCGAGCAGCACGAACGTCCCCGTGTCGTTGGACACCAACCCCTTGGTGCGCAACAGCAACGCGCGTGGCCGCATCTTCCTCGAATACGCCGACCCGGAGCTCGGCCCGAACACTTGGATTCCTGCGGATGTCGAACTCGAGTCGAACACCGTCACCGGAGCCACGGTTCTGCTGCGGCCCGTGGGTGTGTTGCCTAACAACGCTACGATCAAGGTCGTCGTCGAGAAGACCCTGGAAGACATTTCGGGTGAGTCGAACCAGGCGAACCCGGCCTACGACGCCGTATTTGGCACGTTTCGCACGAAGCGCGCATACGAACAGCAGTTCGACGCGCTCGTCGACAGCTTCTCGTCGTCGTCGCTCATCGACCTCGCGGCCGCTTTCTCGGAGCCGGTGGCCGAGGTGGGTCCTGGCTACATCAAGGCAGGGTTTGCCTTCGAGGGGACCGAGACGGGTGTCGAGTTCGATCCAGTCGTGCCTGAGACGATCCTCAACACCAACTTCACCCAGGTGGTACCAAAGACAGGTTCCGCCTACAACGTCTCAGGCGGCGTCTTCAACTTCAAGAACGTGACGATTGGCAGCGGCAAGACGGTCCGCGGCCAGGGCAACAACCCGATGGTCTGGCTCGTCTCTGGCACGTTCGACGTCGCGGGCACTTTGTCCGTGCGCGCTGGGGACGGCACCATCGTCGACGCCGCTGGCTCGGCCAACCTGCCAAAGCCAGGTGGGGTTGGAACATGTGGTGGAGGTGATGGCGGCGCGGGTTCACCCAGCGCGACGCAGCGAGACAGCTTTGGCGGCGCCGGCAACGGTCCCTCCCAGGTTTCCGGAGCGGGTGGCGGTGGCGGTGCACTCGCATGCACGGCCGGTTGCACGCGGGGATCAGGCGGCGGCGGTGGCTCCATGTCGACCCAGGGCGACCCCAACTACAAACAGAAGACGCTGGCGGCCGGCTCGCAGCCAGCCCCCGCAACGAACCCATTCCCGATCTTCCAGCAGCAGGTAGGCAC
>JBDSBS010000092.1:0-4790 GCA_039921435.1 Planctomycetota bacterium
ACGTGTTCGTGCAACCGGGCGAGACCCGCGATGCACGGCTCGAGAACCTGGATCTGAGCCAGTTGATTTTCCGACACCGACTGCACGCCGTCGATGCCGCAGGCCAACCGCTCTTGCTCAACAGTCCGATCGTCGCGCGCCTGCGGGCCTTTGACGGCAGTGTGTTCGAGGCTGGCTTCCGTTGGCAGAAAGGGCGCGCCGAGTTGATCTCTGGCGGCGCCATGCTCGACGTGATCGCGTTCGCACCTGGCTGCATGCCACAGCAACACACGCTCGGCCCAGGCGACCACGACATCTACCTGCCCCAACTGGCACCCGCGCGCATCGAACTGCCCGGCGCGCGAGGCCTGTGCGGCCCGACCCGGCGCGTGCGCGTCTCGGTCATCATGGAAGGCGAGACTGGTCATCCGCACTCACTGAGCGGCATCGACCAACGCACGGGCAGCCGCTTCGCGTTCGCGCGCTGGGACCTCGGCAAGAGCAGCGGTGCTTGGCTCGAGCAGAGCGACACGGTCGAGGTGCCGCTCATGCACAGCGGTCGATACGAAATCGTGCTGCGGCTGCACGCAACCGCGAACGAACGCACGCCGCAGGCCTCGATCCCACTCGGCACCTACGAACTGCGCACCAACGGCGTGTCGTTCGTGCCGGTGCGAGTGCCCATCGATGCGGCGGCGGTTGCGGCTGCGATCGCTCAGGTGGAGCAGCAGTTGAAACAGCAGCAAGAGCAGCAGCGAAACAACCGCAACGCGCAACCGCGCTGACGAACCAGCGCGCCGACCGGCGTGTTCCGCCACGGATTCTTGAAAGCCGTTCCGAGGAGGTAGCTCGAACTCTGTCGTCGCCACGCCCGGACTCGAGATCCACTTCCGCTGATAGGTGGCTCCACTGAGAAGTGGTTCTGGGGCGGCGCCGCTCACGACCCCGGCGGCGGCGCAGCGACCGGCTCGCCGAAGCACCGCGTCACCAGCGCAGTCCAACCCGTCTGGTGCGATGCACCGCAGCCGCGGCCCGTGTCGCCGTGGAAGTACTCGTGGAACAGCATGAGATCCTTCCAGTGTGGGTCGTCGGCGAAGCGACGGTCGCCGCCGGCAAACGGCCGCTGGCCGTCCGGCCCCCGTCGGAACAAGCCCGTCAGCCGTCGCGCCAGTTCGTCGGCCACCTGTTGCAGTGTGCACAAGCGCCCCGACCCCGTCGGGCACTCGACCTTCAACGCATCGCCGTAGAAGCGCCCGTAGCGTTCGAGGGCCTCGATGATCAGGTAGTTCAACGGCATCCAGATCGGCCCGCGCCAATTGCTGTTGCCGCCGAACATCGACGTCGCACTTTCGCCGGGCGTGTAGTCGACGCGGTACTTCTGCGAATCCACCTCCAACACGAACGGCTTCTCGCGATGCACGGCCGAAAGCGAGCGCAGGCCAAACGGCGACAGGAACTCGCGTTCGTCGAGCATGTAGGCGAGCACCCGTTCGAGTTGCGGGCGCGACGGAATCGCCAGCAGCACCGACGAGTGCGCACCGTCGCCGCCGAAACTTACGTGCGAAGCGAGGTCGCGTTCGTTGGCGAGGAACCAGCGCAGACGCTTGTCGAAACCCGGAAGGCGGCGAATCGTCGCGAGCGGCAGAGCTTCGACCGCGCACAGCGGAATGAGCCCTACCAGCGAACGAATGCGCAAGCGCTCGGTGCGTTCGCCGAAGTGGATCTGGTCATAGTAGAACCCGTCCTGCCCGTCCCAGAGGCCCGTGCCGCCCAGCGTGTTCATCGCGTGCGTGATCGCGACGAAGTGTTCGAAGAACTTCGACGCCACGTCCTCGTAGGCCGCGTCGTGGCACGCCAGCTCGATCGCGATGCTCAACATCGTCGAGCAGTAGAACGCCATCCACGCCGTGCCGTCGGCCTGTTCGAGCTGGCCGCCGGTCGGCAGCGGTTGGCTGCGATCGAAGACACCGATGTTGTCGAGCCCGAGGAAGCCGCCGCCGAAGACGTGCTTGCCGGCCAGGTCCTTGCGGTTGACCCACCACGTGAAATTGAGCAACAGCTTGTGGAACGCGCGCTGCAAGAACGCATGGTCGCGCTGCCCGCGCGTGCCGGTCATCTTGTAGACGCGCCAGCAAGCCCAGGCATGCACGGGCGGATTGACGTCGCCGAAGGCGAACTCGTAGGCCGGGATCTGGCCGTTCGGTGCCATATACCATTCGCGCAGCAACAGCAGCAGTTGCTGTTTGGCGAAGTTCGGGTCGATCGTGGCGAACGGGATCATGTGGAAGGCGAGGTCCCAGGACGCGTACCACGGGTACTCCCACTTGTCCGGCATCGAGATGACGTCGCGGTTGTAGAGGTGCGCAAAGTCGGCGTTGCGTCCCTTCTTGCGCTCCTTGGGCGGCGGCGGCTGCGACGAATCTCCGGCCAACCAGGTGCGCACGTCGAGGTGGTAGAACTGCTTGCTCCAGACGAGCCCCGCGTAGGCTTGCCGCTGGATCGCCGCGGCCTCGGCGTCGGTGTTCGGACCGATGACCTCGGCGTAGAACGTGTCCGCCTCTTCGCGGCGCGCCGCCAGCATGCTGTCGAAGTCGCGACCAAACGCCGCACCGTGCTGCGCCGACGGACGCAGTCGAAGACGCAGCTCGACCGACCCACCAGCGGGGATCTCGTACACACAATGCCACGCGACTTTGCTGCCCGTGCGGGCGGGGTTCACTGCATTGGTGTTGCCGCGCACGACGGCCTCGTGGAACCCGTCCTTGACGAAGCTCAGCGGATCGCCGTTGCCGAACAAGCGCCGCATGTTGGTCTCGTTCTCGGTGGCGAGGATGCCGCGGCACCTGCCGCCCTCAGGCTCGTCGAGCTCGAGCGAATACGACGGCAGGTCGGCACCGTTGGCGACGAGTCGGCGGTCGCCATCGGCAACGATGACACCGCGCGGCCAATAGCCCTCGCCACTGCGCCCCCACGCCCACGTGTTGCGAAACCACAGCTGCGGCAGCACATGCAGCGCGGCTATGTCGGGTCCGCGATTGTGCACCGTGAGCTGCACGAGGATGTCGTCGGCGTCCGCCTTGGCGTAGGTGACGAGCACGTCGAAGTATCGCCCTTCGTCGAACACGCCCGTGTCGACGAGTTCGAACTCGAGCTGCTCGCGGCCGCGCGCCTTGTTCTCGTCGACGAGCCGTTGGTACGGAAACGCCGCCTGCGGGTACTTGTAGAGCGCCTGCAGCCACGCCGCGGTCGGCAGCGCATCGAGGTAGAAGTACTCCTCCTTGACGTCCTCGCCGTGGTTGCCTTCGGGCCCACCGAGCCCGAACAGGCGCTCCTTCAAGAACGGGTCCGCGCCGTTCCACAAGGCGAACCCGAAGCACAAGCGGCACTGCCGGTCCGTGATGCCGAGCAGTCCGTCCTCGCCCCAGCGGTAGGCGCGGCTGCGCGCGTGGTCGTGTGGCAGGTAGGCCCAGCAACTGCCGTCGGCCGAGTAGTCCTCGCGCACCGTGCCCCACTGCCGCTCGCTGAGGTAGGGACCGAAGCGCTGCCAGTTCTGCTCGCGGGTGGCGTTTGCCAACAACCGCTCTTGCTCGGAGGACGCAGCCTGGGATGCCATGGCTGCTGTGTATCCGGGCAGGTGCGTGGGTGCATCATCCGGGTTCAAACTGGCGAGCGAAGCGCGCGCGCCGCCACGGCGCGCACCCAACGCGAGATGATCGCCGGCGCGACACGTCTGAGCACTGCGTGCACCGCTCCCGCAACCCGAAGACTCTGCTCGTCACCGGTGGCTGAGCTCCGTCGCAACCCAGCCACCGAGAACAGATCGCGCAGTGCCAGATTCGCGGCGGCAACGGTGGCCTCGCGCAACAAGGTGCAGCCGGCCTCAATGTACGGCACGCACAGGTCCGTTCACCACGGTGACCGGTGGCCTCGGCACCCCGAACGGGCCGACGTCAGCCGGAACGGGCACGCTGCTGCCATCGATGGGTACCGACCCCGAACTGCAGGTCGCCGTGGACCAGACCACCTCTGGCTCCGTGCTCGTCGGCTCCGGTACGCACCTCGTCTGGCATCTCGCATCGTTCGGGGCACCGGGGCTCGTGCTGGTCTCGTCCGCAATCGGCAGCCCGCTGCCGCCCCCTCTTGATCGACTGCTGATCGACCCTGCCCGGCGATCCTCATCGCCAACGACGTGGACCTCGTGCTGCCGTGGTTCGGCGCGTTCGTCGGTTTGCCGTTGTTCAACCAGTGCACCTCAACCAGTGCACCCCCCTCACGCGAACCCAACCTGCTCCTCGCCCGCGATGCGCTTCTTCGTCGCCGGATCTGCCCCGACCCCAGCCCCCACCGGGGCCC
The DNA here is from genome assembly GCA_039921435.1 of Planctomycetota bacterium. Classification (GTDB taxonomy): domain Bacteria; phylum Planctomycetota; class UBA1135; order UBA1135; family UBA2386; genus DASVAL01. The sequence goes on from JBDSBS010000092.1 coordinate 4,333, forward strand.
CCTCCTGGAACCCATCGACCTCGTGCAGCGACACCGCAATGCGCGAGCTCACACCGCGCCGCTGCATCGTGATGCCGTAGAGCACCTGGCAGTCCGCCATCGTGCGCTTGTGGTGCGTGACGATGCAGAACTGCGTGTTGGCCGTGAAGTCGCGCAGCACGCGCAGGAAGCGTTCGACATTGGTTTCGTCGAGCGCAGCGTCCACTTCGTCGAGGATGCAGAACGGGCTCGGCCGCACCTTGAACAGCGCGAACAAGATCGCCACCGCCGTCAGTGACCGTTCGCCACCCGACAGCAGGTTGATCGACTGCAGCTGCTTGCCCGGCGGCTGCGCCACGATCTCGATGCCGGCCTCGAGCATGTCCTCGGTCTTCCCGGCCGCCTCGAACGACAAGAACATGTCGGCCTTGCCGCCCTGAAACAGCTTGCGGAAGATCTCTTGGAAGTTCTTGCGCGCC
>JBDSBS010000093.1:0-5931 GCA_039921435.1 Planctomycetota bacterium
GCCAACTCGTTCTACCTGCTGCGTTCCATTCCCGGTGTCGGCAAGGTGCTGGCGATGTCGATCCTCTACGAGGTTCACGACATCGCCCGGTTCCCCACCGTCCAGGATTTCGCTTCCTACGCGCGGCTGATCCGCTGCGCGCGGGCCAGCAGGGCGTTAGCGGATCATCGCCGGCAGGCATCGCGCATCCCCTCAGCATGAAGGCGTCGATCACTGGCGATCGGCCTGTCGGGCCTGCCAGTCTCGTACTGCGCCATCACGGAACGCGCGGGTGTAGACCTCGTCGGGACTGTCGATAACTGCGACACGATGAATTCCAAGATCCTGAGGGCAGCCTTCGCTGCCACCATTCTCGCAGTAGTCTGCACCGCGCAGAGCCAGCGGCCCCAAGGCCCGCAGCGGAAAGGCCCACAGCAAGGCGGCGAGCAGCGTGCCGAACGTGGGGAAGCAGGTTCGCCGCAGCGTCGCGAGGGGCGCGGCCCGAACCACACTCCGGGGACTGACCCGCAGCCCGAGCACGGGAACGACGCGTCCGCTCACAAGGGCCAACAGGCCGAGGGCAACGGAAGCGGTGCCCTCACAGACGCCGAGCGCGAGCGACTACTGGCGGTAATTCGCCAGCTGCAGGAAGAACTGCGCGAGGAGCGCGCCAAGCGTGGTACGAATGACAACCGCGACGGCGACCGGAAGCCAGACGGTGGCCGCAGTGACGGCCAGACGGACACGCCACGAACGGAGCCAGCGCCCAAGCCGGACAACCAGGGGCAGAGATCGCAACCAGAAGACAGCACGAGGAAGCCAATTCCCGACCACGGGAGCGGCAAAAGGGGCGATGGCAGCCGAAGCTCCGGGGGAGAAAGTGGCCGCGGTGGTCCGCCCCGGGCTGGTGGCAAAGGGCGACCCGGCCAGTAGCCGGTCCCTGGTGCGACCAGCTTGAGATTGCCGCCCGACGAAGGCTCTTGGATGCTTCTGGCCAACGTCTTTCACGCTCAGCCGCGGGCCGCGCGCGACGGGCTTGATCTCGCGGTTGCGTGATCGCGCGGTCCGTCGGCTGCTGCGTGTGGGCGGCGACTCTACACGCTACTGACGCCAACGTGTCTCCGGCGGGATGATCTCTGCCAGAACTCGCTGGGCCAGAGGGACTGCACGACGAGGAATGATGAGGCTCTGCGAGTTGCCTGCCACGATGCCGAACGGGATGTCGTGCAACCAGAGCTGCCGTGCGACTTCAGGCGTGGAAAGCACGTTGGGCTGCTCCACTGGATCCGCCAACGCCAGCCGGACAGCGTAGTTGGTCGTCGCGGCCAACATCGTCGGCACGGAGTGCGGCGCCTGGTAGCCGCGAGCTCGAAGCGCCTCGTGGATTCGGTCGAAGTCATCCAACGCGAGGTCCTCAGGGATCGCGACGTAGATTGCCCATGGGGCATTGCTGGAAGCGCCGTGAACCCAAGTCTGAATTGCTGCCAGCATGTCCTCGGTAGTCGACCATGCGAGCCTCGGACGACTAGAGTCTTGCTGGGGCGGTGCCGCACAGGCCACTAGTAGAAACAACGGCGCGAGAAGTCTGAACATCATGGTCGACGACCGAGCCGACGACGCCCGCCCAACGAGTCTTCGGGCGACGGGAGAAAACCCCCTCGTCACGTCGTCGCAGGCTATCGCGCGCCGGCAGGCTCGCAAGACCCGCACGCAAGTGCTCGGCAGTTCGTGACCTGGCTGGCGATCGGCTGCGCACGGTGCTCTTCACCCGGTCAGCGTGTTTGCCCGACGCGGTGCTGGCGTTCGCCGCTCACCTTGGTGTTCGAAGCGTTCGATGGCTCCTGCCGATCTGCGCGTATCTGCAAGAGCCCATGGACGCTCGAGAGCGCATCCCGTTGGTGACGGGAGTGGTGGGTCGCCGCGGTAGCCGACCTCGTTCGGCTTGCCAGTCTGGCGAACGCATCCTGCTCACGCACCACGGCAAGGCAGAGGCCGCGCTTGCGTCGGTTACCGACCTGGAGAAGCTCGCCGGTAGGATCCGCGACGAGCGTACTCGCGTGTCTGGTCGAGGTTGACGCAATGGGCATTGCTTTGGGTGCAGAATCCGCAAGACAGGCTCGAACTCATCTGCCGGAGCGGGTGGCGGCGGTGCGGGGTGTCTGCCCACGCGAAGACGCTGGACTCCCAATCCCACCATGGCCCGCGCAAGCGACAACCCGCTTCCCCAGCGGGCATCGGAGCCCGAAGATCGCCGCCATGGCCGCGACCGAAGGCCGTGACCCGCAAGCCGAACTGGCCCGCCTCTATCCGCCTCTGGCGCCGGCGCTGCATGCGTGGGCGTGCCTACGGCTTCAACCCGACGAACGGCCGCGCCTCTTGCCCGAGGACCTGACGCAGGAAGTCTGGCTGCGCGCGTTCCAGATCTTCGACACGTTCGACCCCAGCGTCACGTCGTTCCGGGCCTGGCTGTTTTCCGTCGCCAAGAACGTGCTGCTCGAGGCGCGTCGGCGGTCGCGACGCGCCGGTGCCGAACACGCAGCGCACGGCAGCAGCACGCGCCTCGCTTCTCTCGATCAGGTGCCGCTCGAGGTCACCAGCGTGACGCGGCGTGTGGCGAAGGACGACGAGCTGCGGCGCTTCGTCGAGAAGCTCGGCGAACTCGACGACATCGAACGGCAGACTGTGCTGCATTGTGGGCTCGAAGAGCTGAGTCTCGAGCAGGCGGCGGCGCGGCTCGGTGAGAGCTACGCGGCGACGGCCAAGCGCTGGCGGCGGCTGCGCGATCGCTTGCGCACGTGGGGGGCACCGCTCGGCCTCGTCAGCGGCGAGTGACGGTTGGTCGGTTGGTCGCGCTGTCTCGCGAGTGTTGCGGCCGGCGCGCGCAGCCCATAGCGTGCCTCGCGATGGTGTTGCCCGCAGTCCCGCGACCACACAGCGAGCTCGTCCGCGAAACGGAGCGCGAGCTCCTCGACATGTGCGCTGGTGAGAATGCCTGGTGCGCGTTTCTGCGCGGCTACTTGACTCACTCGTCGCGGCGCCTCGCCTGGAATGTTCACTGCGTGGATCGCCATCTGGCGCCCGGCGCGAGCTGGCTGGACATCGGCACCTTCGGCGTGGAAGCGCTTTGGCTGATGCGTCGACGCAAGGACATCCAGGTGCGCGGTGTTGCTTACGAAGGCGGCCACGTGGCATTGACAGAGTCCTGCTTCGTGTCTGGTCCGACCGACACCTCTGTGATCGCCGAGCTGCAAATCGACTGCGCCAACGTCGAGTTCGATGTGCTGCCGTACGAAGACGCTTCGTTCGATGTCGTGACGTGCTTCGAGTGCATCGAGCACCTGCGCTCGACGCCGCGGCCCATGCTCGACCAGATCCTGCGCGTACTCAAACCCGGTGGTCGTCTGCTCATGACCACGCCGAATGTCGTCGGGTCGCGTGCGATGATGCGATTGCTGGCGGGCAAGCACCCACAAGAGAACCCGCGCTACCACCGGAACCCGAAGTACGGCATCGTGCACCCCCGGGAGTACACGCTGCGCGAGCTCGCCGCACTGCTCGACAGCCGCGGGCTCGAGGTTGTCGAGGGCGCTTCGCTCTACTTCCGTCGGCGAACGGTGGCCGACTTCGTGGCTGCCGGAATCGCGTGCATCACACGCCCTCTGGGCGGACTCGCACTCGGGCTCGGGCCGCAGCCGGTTGTCGTTGGCGACAATCTGTTCGTCGTCGCTCAGGCGCATACGCGTCCGCGCGAAGATTGGCCAGCGCTGTTGTTCGAACCAGACGCCGTTGCCTGATGGAGAGTTGGTTCTCGATTCAGCGCTGCTGGATCACGTGGGCGGGGCGGGCTGGTCGGAAGCGCAAGGCAACCGCGAGCGGATCGGTTGGCCAGATGCGTACCTGTCCGTCCGCGGCGGCGGTGACGATGCGAGTGCCGTCGTGACTGAAGTGGGCATCGAGCAAGGGCACGTCCGACGCATGGATGACGCTGACGAGTCGGTTGCTGCGCGGCTCGAAGATCGCCACCGTGCCGTCCTTGCTGGCCGACAGCGCGAGGTCGCTGTTCGGTTGCAGCTCGAGCGCGACGATGAGGTTCGCATGCTGTGCGGCGGCGATACCGACGCGAGCCATGTCTCTGGTGGAAACCACGTGCAACCGCCCGCCCCACTGTGCGCCGACCAGCAGCGATTCTCCATCCCTCGTCACGGCCAGGCGGCCAGGCGTGGGTCCGAGCATGAGCGAACGGCACGCAAAGTCATGTTCGAGATCGATGGAGCGGACCATCACGTCCTCGCAAGCGGCAAACAGCCAGCGCCCCGTCGGATCGAAGGCGAGGCTGAAGACCTGCTCGCGTTCGCCGATGGTGCCGCCGGGCCAAGGTGGGGGAGCGTGCAGCACGACGTTGTGTTCGAGGTCGACGATGCGATACGTGCGATCGTTACCGCCCGTAGCGATCCAGGGTCGGTGCGGATGGAATGCCGCGCTGACGATCGGGCCTGTGTGGCAGGCGATGGCATGCAGCAGCGCGCCAGACTTCGGGTCGTGCAGGCGCAGCACTCCGTCGGCACCCGCGAGCACGATGCGGCCATCGGGAGCAAACCAGCCATCGCGGGCAAGCGCAGGCCCCAGGTCGTGGCGCGCAGGATCGAAGAGCGCGGGCAGTGCTGTCTCGGCGATCGTCAGTACGGAGCGGCCGTCGGGCGAGAATCGAGCGCGTCGAAGCGGTGCGCCAGTCGACAGCAAGGTCAGCGTTGTGCCGCGCTGGGCGTCCCAGATGCGCGCATCGCCGTCGACGGATGCCGTCAGCACGCGTTGGTCATCGGGCGCAAACACCGCACTCGTCACGCGGTCGCGGTGACCGAGCAGTGCTGGCAAGAACGGCCTCACATCGGCGTACCACGTCTGCAGGCCGCCGCCGACGGTGGCGATGCGCGTTCCGCCGTGATTCCAGCATATGCCAAGCGCGCGTGTCGCCACGCCGCAGAACGTGCGCACCGGTTGCCACGTCGCGGTGTCGTAAATGCGCGCCGTGTCGTCCCACGCGATCACCGCCAGGCGCGTTCCGTCCGGCGAGAAGGCACCTCGGTACACCGAGCGATCCTTGAAGTCGGTGTGGTGCGCGACCCGCCTGGCTGTGCTCGCATCGAAGACGCTGACGCCATCGGGCGAGCCCGTGACGACGTGAAGGTCCCCGGCGTCGAAAGCGGCCCAATAGACCGGTCCGCCGTGCGGCAGGCTCAGCACAGTCTGTCCGGTCGCCACGTCACAGATGTCGGCACAGTTCTCGTCGCGCGCGATGACGATGCGCGAGCGGTCGTGGCTCCACTCGATCCAGCGCATCGGACCGGCGAACGGACCCCACAGTTGCAGCTGCTTGCCCGTGTGGGCATCGAACACGCGCACCGTGCGATCGCCGCGCGTAGCGTTCGGCGTGTGGCCGCCACCGGTCGCGATGCGCGAACCCTCTGGGTCGAAGGTGACGAAGTCGACCCCGCCCTCGTGGCCGCGGCACAGGATCAGGTCGTCGCGATCGGGATCGATCAGGGCGACGGGTCCGTCGCCGCCGCAGCTGGTCGCGCGGCTGCCATCGTTGGCCACGGCGATGCGCGCGATCGCGAGCCGTTCACCGGTCGCTGACGCATGTGCCTGCCAACTGCGCAAGGGGTTTCCGGTCGCCACGTCGAACGACCGCAAGCAGCCATCGCTGCCACCAGTGAGCAGGCGGTTGCCGCTGCAGAACGCGGCCGTCGTCTGGCCGGTGTTCGCGTGCCGGACCATGCGCGCGACCGTTGCGGTATCGAGGTCGACCAACCGCACGTTGCCGTCGGACATCGCGCGGACCAGGAATCGGTCGTCGGCGCTGATGTCGATCCACGGCGATTCGACCCAGGCTTGCTGCGTGCCGGGCAGGATGGCGTGCTCCTCCCAACATCGATCGAGCACCTGGAACAGGAT
>JBDSBS010000094.1:0-14854 GCA_039921435.1 Planctomycetota bacterium
AGTGTGGCCCCCTGCACACGATCGCGCGGACCGTTGGGCCAACCCAGGGATCGCTCCAAGACGATGGTCCAGGCAGCAACGAGCGGCAAGGCGAGGCAACACACCACGACGTGTCTCGGTGTGCGCACGGCGAGAGGTGCCAGCGCGGCGGCCAAAGCCAGTCCGAGCCCGGCGACTCCCGCGCGCGGCACGAACGGAACCACGATCAACGCCGCGGCGCCAGCGACCCCGACCAGACCCAGCACTCGGCGCGCAAACAGCGGCAACCTGCCCCGCTGCTCGGCGAAGTGCGCAACCGCCGGCGCCACCGCAAAGGTGAACAGCAGGACATTGGGCAGCAGGTAGCGCGTGGGGCGTCCGGGAAACAGCGTCAACAGCGCGATGGCGGTGACGGCAGCACCACTGCACATGCGCAGCGTGAGGTCGCCAGCATCCATGCGCGCGTTGCGCGCCCCGCGCCATTCCCAGAAACACCAGAACACAAACGGTGCCTGCACCAAGATCGCCCGCAGCCAGAACTCCGGGATCGTCCTCACGTTCTCCCAGCCAAACAAAGCGAGGCGTCCAATGGACTCTTCGTTCGCCACGGCCAGCAGCTCGGCAGGCGCGATGCGCCAGAGCAACAACGGCCCGAAGTAGGCCAGCGCGACCAAGAGCATCGGCACGAGATGCAACAACAACAGGCCGAACCCACGCCGACGCCACCAGACGAGGTAGGCACCGAAGGCGAACACGAAGTACGGAGGTCCCTTCTGCAACAACGCCAGCCCGCCGAGCAAGCCGGAGCCGACCACCAACATCCGGTGTTCGCGCGCTACACCGGTCGCCAGGCACCAGATGGACATGGCGGTGAGGCTCGCGAAGAGTGGGTCGATCTCGGCCTTGGGCCACTCGGCCAGCACCAACGGCGACGCCACGATGCCCAAGGCGGCCATCCACCCAGCGCGACTCCCGAACCATCGGCGCAGCAGTTCCATGGCCGCCCACGCGGCACCGAAGACCGACAGCACTGCGGGCAATCGCAAGGCGATTTGGCCTTCGCCAAACCAGCGCGCACACGTTGCGAGCAACCAGTAGTGCAGCGGCGGCTTCGCCCAGGTGGGCTGTCCGCCGAGCGTGGGAACCATCCAGTCGCCGCGCTGCAGCATCTCCAAAGCAATCTGCACCCGACGACCTTCGGTGCCATCCCACCCCGGCATGCACCAAATGGGCCAGCAACCCAACCACGTCAGTAGCAGCAGGATCAGGGCGCGTCGGAGCACGGGCGAGAAGCTAGCCAACGCCGACCGGAGGGTCGCACGGGAAACGAGGCAAAAGCGCAACCCAGTGAGTCGAGGGCAACGCCGTGCTGCGTCTCGAACTCACCCCGCAGGTGTTTCCGGTGGCAGCAGCGTGGCTCGCCGAGCCTTGTGGATGAGGTACAGGTTGCGAGCGTAGATCGGTGGGCCGCCGATGTTGGCCATGATGAACGGCCCCTCGAGGCGATAGATAGCGTAGGCCAACGTCATCAATCCGCCGAGCAGACTGAGCCACCAGAAGACGACCGGCACGACACTTCGCTGGCGCCGTTCGCTGGCCAACCACTGCACGAAGAAGCGCGAGCCGAAGACGATCTGACCGCCGTAGCCGATTGCGTGCCAGAACCAGGGGGTCGCCGGCTGAACCACTTCGATCACATTGGTCATCATCAGAACTCCTCCTTGACCCGGTGCTCGAGCACTCGAGTTCGCATCCAGCGCACCGCGAAACAGTCGCGCAGGCCCTTCCAGATCCGGTTGCCGATTCCGTACTTCGCCGTGCCGGCCGCTCGCGGGCGGTGATTCACATCCATCTCGGCGACCTTGCCACCGAGGTACTTGACCAACGTGGCCATGAAGCGGTGCATGCCGGAGAATCGAGGCACTCGCAGGAAGTACTCGCGCCGGATCACCTTGATGCCACACGCAGCATCGGCGACGCGGTCGCTCGTCAGCCAGTTGCGCACGCCGTTGCCGACCTTCGACGACACCCGCCGCACGAACGTATCCTGCCGATTGCGGCGTACCCCGCACACCGCGTCGGCCTCGCCCGACTCGACGCGTGCGAGCATTGCGGGGATGTCGCGCGGATCGTTCTGCATGTCGCCGTCGATGGTGGCCACGATCGGTGCACGCGCGTGCTCGACGCCCGCCATGACCGCTGCACTCTGTCCACAGTTGTCGACGAGGCTCACGATGCGCAGCCACGTTGCGCCCCTCTGCTGCTTCCATTCGCGCATGCGCTGCAGGCTGAGGTCTTTGCTGCCGTCGTCGACGACGAGCACCTCGAAGGGACCGTGCGGAACGAGCACCTGCTCGACCTCGTCGAGCAGCTGGTGCACGTTCTCTGCCTCGTTGTAGATCGGCACGATCAGCGAGAATCGCAAGGTGGTCATCGATGCCGTGGTCAGTGTTACGGGCAGCGAATCGACGGTCGCAGCGGCGCAACCGCGACTCGCCAAGCTGAAGAGTCGACTTCGACCTCCCGGATGCGGAAGAGTCCGCGCCGACCCGTTGTAATCGCAGCCGGGCGCAAACCACCCGAGATCAAGTTGGCTACTACCTGTCTGCCGATGGTGCCATTCCGTCGGCTGGCGCCGATCACGGCGACTGGCGGCGGGCGAAAGAGGCGATCGAGACTTCGGGTGGCGCTCGTCATAATGGTTGCCCAGCGGTGTCGCGCAGATCTCGCAAGATGTCGAAGCCTAGCGGCAGCCACACTCCGGCGGAACGCTGGTCGTGAGCTTGCCTTTGTCGTCTCCCTGCCAATGATGCCCGCCGCATGATGCCGCCGTTCGTCGAAGCTATGCGGCCACACCAGTGGGTGAAGAACCTGCTGGTGCTGGCGCCGTTGCTGTTCACGGACCTCTGCTTCGTGCCAAAGGCCTGGTGGGCGGCCGGCATCGCGTTCGCGTCGTTCTGCCTGGCCGCCAGCTCCGTCTACCTACTCAACGACATTCTCGACCGGGAAGAGGACGCCCGCCATCCGAAGAAACGTCTTCGCCCGATCGCGTCGGGCCGTCTTCGCGTCGGCGCGGCGTGGATTCAGCTCGGCGTCATGTTGCTCGCGACAGCAAGCCTCGCCAGCCTCGTGCCACAGCAGAGCGGCCGCAGCTTCCTGCTCTGGCCAGCTGCGTACCTGGCCCTCAACGTCACCTACTCGTTCTTCCTCAAGCGGCTCGTCATCATCGACTGCATGTGCATCGCGCTGGGCTTCCAGCTGCGAGTACAGGCGGGCGCTGCGGCCATCGGCGTCGAAGCCTCCCACTGGCTGCTGCTCTGCACCTTCTTCTTCGCGCTCTTTTTGGCCTTCTGCAAACGCTACGAGGAACTGGGCCGGCAGACCGAAGCTACCGGCCGAACGCGAGCGACGATGACCGACTACACGACGTCGTTCCTCGACATGATGATCGGGCCCTTGGCTGCCCTCAGCATCCTCAGCTACTCGCTGTACACCGTGAGCCCAGAGACGGTGGCCAGGCACGGCACCGACCGACTCATGTACTCGGTGCCAATCGTCACGTACGGCGTGTTTCGCTACCTCTTCCTCGTCTACCGCAAGAGCGAGGGCGGCGATCCGGCTCGGCTCCTGTTCCGCGACGTTCCGCTCATGGTCTCGGGCCTCGCGTATGCCCTGATAGTCGTGCTCGTGCTGCGCGGGATCCCCGGCATGGGGTAGAGGGCGACGGTCGGCGACGGGTCGGTTAGCATCGCTCGCTGGCCGCCGCGCGAAGATGCCGCGCGTTCCCAGCCCGCCAGTCCTCGCCTCGCCATGCCGATCGACCCACACGAGCCGCCGTCCCCCACGGGCGAACTGCGTGCACGCCTCGCCGCCGACATCGCGGTGGGCAAGACGATCGCTCTGACGACCGCGGAAATGGCGGACCCAGAACTGCGGCGGCACCTGCCCAGACTTCTGGCGGAGCTGGCCTCGGCGAGCACCTCTCGCATCGGTCCGGGCATGCACGTGCCGGGCTACACGGTGCTCGGTGAAATCGGCCACGGTGGCATGAGCACCGTCTATCTCGCGCGCCAGGACACCCTGGGACGCTACGTCGCTCTGAAGATCGCACCGTGGAGCGGCAGCGACCGCAAGAAGAGGGAACGGTTGGTGCAAGAAGCGCGGGCCATGGCGCGGGTTGCCCACGCCAACATCGTCGCGATCCACGACATCGTCGAAGTCGGCGACACGCTCGCGATCGCGATGGAGTGGGTCGACGGCCTGACACTCGAGGCCCTCTTGCGCGCGCTGCCAGAGCAGCAGGCCCGCGACGACATGAAGCTCGTGCGGGAGAGCCTCGGTGCTCCGCCCGAAGCAGCGGGCAACTTCGATGCTTCGCCGGTTCGTTTCCTCGTCCGCGTGATGCTCGACATCACGCGCGCGGTTCATCGCGTGCACCAAGCTGGCCTGCTGCACCTCGACATCAAACCCTCCAACGTGCTGATTAGGCGCGACGGCACCCCGCTGCTTGCCGACTTCGGCGTGGTTCGCGAAATGGAGCCAGAGTTGGCCAACACGCGGAGCTTTGCCGGCACACCGCTGTATTGCGCCCCCGAGCAGCTGCGGCGCGACGACCGCGGCTTCGGGCCGCACACGGACGTCTACGGCCTCGGCATCACGCTCTACGAGCTGCTGGCGCGCCAGCAACCGCTGCAGGGCCACGACCTGACCAAGCTCGTGCAAGCAGTAGAGAAGGGTCGCATTCCACTGCTTGGCACCAAGATCTCCATCGCCAAGGACCTGGAGACCATCGTGCAGAAGGCGATGGCGCCCGAACCGCAGCACCGCTACGCGTCGGCTGGAGCACTCGCCGCTGACTTGGAGGCGTTCCTCGAAGGTCGCCCCGTTGCCGCGCGCCCACTCTCTCGCACTCGCCGCACGCAGCGATGGGTCAGGAACGAGCCGTGGAAGGCCGCGCTGCTGACGGTGTTGCTGGTGACGCTGCCGGTCGTGGCATACCTCGGTGTGGAGTTGCTGCTCGGCATGCCCCACATCGAAGCGGGCCGGCTGCGGGAGCAGCGAGAGCAGGCGAACCGGCTCAAGCAGGCCGCCTACCAACAGCACTTCGCGAGCCAGATCACGACCGCGCAGGCATCCGACCTCCTGCACGAGGCCATGCGGCTCGACCCCAGCGACAGCTCGCTGGCGTGCCTGGCCAGCATCGTGTTGGATGGCAACTGCGACGATGCCGCGAAGCTGCTCGCGCAACACCCCGAGGCGCTGGTTCGCAGCACCGGCCTGCGGCTGCTCGCGAAGAAGGCGAGCGAACGCCGCCCTTTCTTCGATGCGTCGGAAGTCGAGCAGCTGGCTCACAGCTCGCAGCCGCTGGACTTGTTCGCGCTCGCGCTCGACCGCGTGCAGTGGGCCGAGGACGAGGGCGAGGAGGAAGCGTACGAAGCGGCGGCCTTCCACGTCGACGTCGCTGCCATGGCGGGCGAACCCGACCCACTGCTGTTTGGGTTGCGGGCATGGGTCTCCGCTCAGGCTGGCATGCGCGACGTGCACGACGCGACCTGCCGAGTGATGCACAGCCACTGGCCGAGTTGCCCAGAGGTTCTTGTCTGGGAATGCCTCACCCGCGAGACAACCCAACCGCAGGAAGCCGCGGCGATCGCGCACGCATGGGTCGAGCGGGATCCCGTCAGCGTGCAGGCATGGGAGCAGGTCGTCGGCAGCTCGTTCCGCACCGGGAACTACGGCGAAGCACTGCAGCTTTGCGAGCGGGCGCGCGCAATGCCCGTGGCTTCGGACGCGCTCGACTACTTCTACGTCGCTCTGCTGACCGCCAACGGTCGGGCGCCGGAGGCAAAACGCGCCCTCTCTGCGATACCGAACCTGAAGCTCGACTTCCGCAAGCAGCTTCACCTGCGCAACCTCGAAGACCCGTTGAGTGGGAAGGATCTCTGCGACCAATACCTGAAACAGAGCGCCGCCTCGCACGAGGAACTCTTCAGCATCATGACCACGGCGGTGAAGCTGAAGGACGTCGACCTGGCCAAGCGCACATTCCAGCAATGGCAGGATCACTTCCCATACCACCGCTCGATCTACCGCTTCTACATGCAGGTGCTCTACCGACAACAGAACATGCGGGGCGCGGCAGACCTGGCCCGCCAGATCAAGTCCCCTCGGCACCGCATCGACCAAGACGGTCCGGTGCTGTGCCCCTTGCTGGCGACGGGGCACTTCTGGCCCGAGCTCGAAGGCGTTGCACAACGCTGGCTACGGTTTGGCGGCGCGGAGAATCAAGCGCAGGCGGCTTCCTACGCGGGGCTCGCCCGATCACGCCTGGCCGACCTGCCAACAGCAGCGCGGCATCTCGCCATCGCGACCATCGCCCGGGAGACGGGCAAGCCCACCGCCTGGTACACAGCAGCCCTGTTGGAACAAGCCTGGATACACGTCGCTCCGTCGACACCGTCGGCGCTGCGCGATCCCGGCGCGGCACGAGAGCTACTGACGCGCTTCGACGCTGCCAACGGTTCCCTGAAGAAGCCGCTGGAGGGCCCCTGGCCGCAGGCAGTCAAGGCCGAGGTGCTGTTTGCATCGGGCGACACTGAGGCGGCCATCGAAGCAGCCGAGACCGGGCTGAGCCAACGCGTGATGCCGGGCACATCGACCCCCGGCGACTGCATGGACATTCTGCGAAGCGCGCTCGTTCGATACGGCAAGTAGGGTTCAGTCGATCTTGACGACCCGCACGACGCCCGGCCCCTTGACGCCTTCGCTGGCGACCAGCAGACGCCCGTCGGGCAGATACGTCATGCCTTCGGGCCGCGGCAGCTCCCGCGCGTCGAACACGCGGCTCGCCAGCAAACGCCCCTCGTAGTCCACGCGCAGCAGCGTGCGATCGATGCCCGACAGGAGCAGCAGCTCGCGCTTGCCGGGCACCGTCGACACCTCGCTGCAATGCAGTTTCAGGTCGATGCGCGTCTTACCCTTCCCGGTCGTGTGCGAGGGCATGTCCAAGCCGCGACGCGCCGCCTGCTCGACGAGGCGACTCTTGCTGAAGACCAGCTCCAGCTCGGGGCGCAAGCGCGCGTCGACCGGGTCGAAGGCGAACACGATGCGTTCGTCGCGGTCCTCCTTGGTGTCGCCGCCGCGGTCCTTGGGCAGCACCAACAACATCTTGCGCGCCGCGTCGTAGCAGAGTCCTTCCCAATCCTTGTGCGGCGTCTCCAATCGGTGTTTGCCGACCACCAACAGTCCGCCATCGAACCACTGGAGGTGCATCAGAACGCCGTCGCTGCGCAACACCCAGTAGTCGTCGCCGACTTTGGCCAGCCCTTCGTAGTCGCCCGGCGGTCCGAACACGACCGCATGGGCGGCCCGCTGCCCGTCGAGGTCGACGAAGAACAACGCCCCTGCCTCGTCCTGCACGCAGACGAGCGTGCGTTCGTCCGCGGCCGCGATGCCAGAGACCTCGCGCAGTCCTTTCGGCAGCAGCAGAACCCCGTCGCGCAGGCCCCCATCGCGCGGATTGTTGCCCTGAGCCGTGCCGGGCCCGCCGCAGGCGGCCAAGCACACGAGGGTCAGCAACCATCGCGTTCTCATGCGGACTCCTCGGCACGCGTCGGGTTTGGCCGAGTGACGGTGCACAGACAGCGAACGGTTGCGAGCAGCAGAAGGACCGTGCTCCAGGTGACGTTGCCATATGCGAGCAGTCGGTTTCCCAGTTCCTTGCCGAGCAGGTCCTTCGGCGTCGCGCCCGTAAGGAAGGCCGCGGCCAGCAACACGATCGCCCACACATCGCGTCGCCCTCGAAGGAGGCGGTCCGCGAGGAAGGCGGCCGGGAACACCCAGACGCAGAAGTGAGCCTTGCTGCTTTGCGGCGACAACAACACCATGCCGCAGGCGATCGTAGCCACTTCGCCGAGGCCCACCAGCTGTTGCGCCTGGCCAGGGTCCGCCGACTGCCGCACGAAGCGTGCTGCGCGACGAACCCCGAACGCGATCAACCCGAGCACTGCCAGTTGCGACAGCAACGAGACGATGCGAAACCAGGTGGGCGACAGCGAACCCACGAGCACGGTGCCCGCCCCCCCCAGCACGAAGCTGGGATCAGGTGTCGTGACGGGCGTGAACCAACGCACCAGGGTCCCGGTCAAACTCTGGTTCAAGATGCTGTGCGAGTTCCACGCCCCGGGTGCACTCGCGGTCCCACCCACTTCGAGCACGCGCAGGTTCACTTCGTACCAAGCTCTCCACCACGAGCCGCCGTCGGCGCGTGGGAACCACCAATCCGGCAGCGCGGTGAGACCGACGAACACCAACACCAGCAGCACGATGGCGAACACGCGCAGGCGCACCACGAACAAGCCGAGGAACAACAGCGGCGTGGCCTTGATCGCCGCGCCAACACCGGCCCAGATGGCGGCCGAAGCCCGGTTGCGACACCACGCCGCCGCCGAGAGCCCGACCAGTCCCGCGATGAACAAGTCATGACTCTGATTGGCCAGCACCGACAGCACGTGGCGGGCACCGACGAGCACCGTCAGCAGCCAGAACCAGAGGAGGCGCGGCGGCCCACTCTCCGGCACGTCGCGGCGAGCGTAGGCATGCAGCCAGCGCGCGAGCAGCAGCAGGATCGCGAAGTTGACGGCGAACCACACCGGTGCCTGCCACTCCGTGGCAATCCACGTCATCGGCACGAACGAAACCGCCGCAAACGGCGGGTAGGTGAACGGCTTGTTGTCGGTGCCGCGCCGATAGATCTCCTCGCCTGCGACCAACCGCTCCGCCCCCTTGACGTAGACCGGCAGCTCGCGGTCCGAGGTCTTGGCGCGGAAGCCGAAGTACCAGCTGCCACCGACCAGGGCGGCCAACAGCAGCGGCAGCAGCCAGAGGCGCCTGCGATTCACGATGGGGTTATGCCCAGTGGCAGCGGTCCGTAGAACGTGAATCTTGACTGGGCGCGAATTCTCGCTGCAACGGCCGCGGCCGCTGGCGCCGCTGCTGCCTGCGGCCCGCCGATGGCGCGCTCGACAACGAACCTTCGGCAACGCGGCTCCGTTCCGGTATCGTTCCCGCCCCTCCATTGGCCAAGATCACGAAGAAACCCCCAACCCCGCGCCTGGGCGTGTGGATCTTCGGCGCCTACGGCGGGCTGGCCACAACCCTCGTCGTCGGTGCACGCGCCATCGCACGTGGGCTAGCGGCACCGCAGGGCCTGACGACGGAGACCGCGGTCGCCAGGGGCATCGCGTGGCAACCGCTCGAAGACCTCGTGTTCGGCGGACACGAGATCCGCAACGGCGACTACCCGTCGGCCGCCGCCGAGATCCACGCCAAGAACGGCACGCTGCCGTTGCCGCTGCTTGCCGCATTGCGCAGGGACCTGCTCGCCGCGAGCAAGAACGTCGTCACCGGTGTGCGACCCAACGCCGGCGCAGCCATCGACGACTTGGCCGATCGGCGCCAGAAGCGAGCTCCGCGCCTACGCGCCCAGATCAAACAGGTGCAGAGCGACGTGCAGACCTTTGCGCGCCGCCACAAGCTCGACCGCGTCGTCTGCGTCAACCTGTCGTCGACCGAACCGCCGCTGCGCCTCGGCCCCGCCCACCGCACGCTCGCAGCGTTCGATCGCGCCATCGACCGCAACGACCAGAAGTCCGTGCGCCCGTCGGCGATCTACGCCTACGCCGCCGCCAGCCTCGGCCTGCCGCTCGTACACTTCACGCCGAGCAACGCCGCGTTCGTGCCAGCGATTCGCGAGCTGTTCGCGGAGACGGGCGCTCCCTACATGGGGTGCGACGGCAAGACGGGTGAGACGCTCGTGAAGTCGGCACTGGCGCCGATGTTCAAACACCGGGACCTGCGTGTGCTGAGCTGGCAGGGCTACAACATCCTCGGCGACCGCGATGGGCGCGTGCTTGCCGACCGCAACAACAAGAGTGCTAAGATCGCGACAAAGGACGGCCTGCTGGCGTCGATCCTCGGCTACCCGCTGCACACCCACGTCGGCATCGACTACGTGCCGTCGCTGCACGACCTCAAGACGGCTTGGGACTTCGTGCACTTCGAAGGCTTCCTCGGCTTCAAGATGGCGCTGCAGTTCATCTGGCAAGGCTGCGATGCGATCCTCGCCGCGCCGCTCGTGCTCGACATGATCCGCTTCGCCGACCTCGCGGCACAACGCGGTGAATCGGGCGCAATGCCGCACCTCGCCTCGTTCTTCAAGCAGCCGCTCGACACGACCGAACACGACCTGCACCTGCAACGGCAGTTGCTGGTCGCCTACCTCGATCGCGTGCGGCGCGACCGCGGCCGCTGACACCGCGCGGCGTTCATCGGCCATGTGCGGCATCGTTGGTGCTCGGCACGACTGGCTCCTGCGCTGCGGACTCGATCCCGGAGCGGCGATGCGAACCGCCGTGGCAGAACTCGGTTGGCGCGGCCGCGACGGTTCGCACGTCGTGCGAGCTGGCCCTTGGTGGCTCGGTTGTGCGCGGCTGGCAATCACGCAACGCAACAGTTCGCAGCCTGTCGAGCGGCGCGGCGACCGTCACAAGGGCCTGCTGAACGGCGCCATCACGAACGCGCGCGAGGCGTGGGCGCGGCTGCTGCCGCGAGCGGAGCGACGCACAGCACCGCCGAACGACGCCTGGTTGCCGCTGCTCGCCGTCGAGCAGCAGGATTCGGAAGCCCTCGCGCACTTGCGCGGGCACCACGCCTACGCCGTCGTCGACACGCACACGGGCGACCTCGTGTTCGGCCAGGACCGCTACGGCGAGAAGCCGTTCTTCTGCCTCGTCGCGCGGCCCGCAGGGTTGACGGAGCTCGTCGCGTTCGCGTCGACGCCCGCGGCGCTGCGGCACATAGGCATGCCCGCATGGCGACCGCGGCACAGCCTCGCCGAGTGGTTCCGCCGCGGCTTCGCCGATCCGACACCGCACCGGTTCCATTCGAGACTGCGGCTCGAACGCCCGCCTCAGCGAGGCGGCCCACTGATTGCCGTCTCCGCCAGTCGCGACTGGTGCCGCGATTGGCAGCCGCATCGCGAGCGGCACGCACCCTGGACGACTCAGCTCGAACCCGACACCTTGCGCGACCGGCTCGTGCGCAGCGTGCAGCGCTGCATCGATACCACGGTACCGATGGGCCTGCTGCTGTCGGGTGGCATCGACAGCAGTTGCCTTGCCGTCACCCTGCGCGACTTGAACCGAACGGTGCCCGCCTACCAGTTCCGCGCCGACGGAGAGCCCGGCCAAGAACGCGAGGCCGCCCGTGCAGTCGCGGACCTCTGCTGCCTGCCGTTCCGCGCCGTCGACGCCGGCCCCGAGGTCCTGCTCGCGCTGGAGGACTTGACGAAGCTCGCGGGCCAACCGCTCGGCGACCCTTCTCTGCTGGCCGTACACGCTGTCGCTCGCGCGGCGGCGGCAGACGGTGTGCGCGTATTGCTCGGCGGCGAAGGTGCCGACGAGCTCTTCCTGGGCTATCGCCGCTATCGAGCCCTAGCACATCTGCCGCGGCTGCCTTGGCTGAGCGGCTGGATCCCAGAGTGGTCGATGCGCTATCTGGCCAGATGGTGGCGCGCGGTCGTCGCCGACGATCCCGGTGGCGCGCTGCTCGCCGTCACTCCACCTGCCTTCGGCCCGGCTGTGCTGACGGCACCACTCGCCGAACGGCAGGTGTGGCGCGACCACCGCTGCCCCCGCCGAGGCCGGGAGCCCAGACTTGGCGACCTGGACGGCCTCGTCGAGCGCGCTCGTCGCGCCGACCTCGACGGCTATCTGCGGTGCGATCTGCTGCCCAAAGTGGACATCGCCACGCTGGCCGCCGGCATCGAGGGGCGATGTCCGTGGCTCGAAGGCGAGCTGGCTTCGTTTGGCGCAAACGGCGCCTCTCTGGGCAAGGCTCCAATCCGTGCAGCCTTCGTCAACGATCTTCCCATCCAGGTCTTACGCCTACCCAAGCACGGGTTCTCGCTGCCGCTCGACCGCTGGTTCCGCGGCGATCTGCCCTGGCTCGACCTGCTGGCAGAATCGCGCACGCGGCAGCGTGCCCATCTTCGTCCTGGTGGTCTCGCCAACGTCGTCGACCGCCATCGAAGCGGTCGCGCCAACCTGGGCCACGGTCTCTACTTGCTGGTCGCCTGCGAACTCTTTCTGCGAACGTTCGACTGAGTTTTCCACAACTCGGTACGGACCGCACACCGCCCCGGTGCGTAGAGTGGCCGCCCCTCGGAACCCATCCAACCATCCGAGGAACGAATACCATGAAGAAGCTCCTTTCGATTTCTCTCGCCACCGCACTCTGCGCCCCCATCTTTGCTCAGAAGATGGGCTCCTCCAATAGCGACGCCCCGGCCGTCAAGCAGACGATCACCGCCGGCGACGCCAAGATCTCCCTCGACTACACGTCGATCACCTGGGCCAGCGGCCGCACGATGACCGCCGTCATGGACAAGGAGAAGGGCGCCAGCGCCCGCAAGCGCATCAACGACAGCGCCAGCAAGGCGCCGCTCGGCAAGTTCAGCAGCTCGGTCGACGTCATGTGCGGCGACGTGCACCTGGCCGCCGGTGAGTATCAGGTCTTCTTCACGATCACGGACGACCTCGCCTGGCAGGTCAACTTCCAGGGCAAGGACAAGACGTTCACGACCAAGCTCGCACTGGAAGACTCGGGCCACGAAAGCAAGCGCCTCATGCTGTGTCTGTACGCCGGCGAAGAAGACGGTGCAGGCGCCTACGTTGCGTTCGGAAAGCAGGCGGGCATGCTGGCCTTCAAGCCGCACGCCGCCGACAAGGACAAGAACGCCAAGGACGGTAAGTAGTCCGGCAAGTAGTCGGTCGAAGGCCGATGCCGCTCTCTCAGGGCGCCGGCAAGAGCCGCTGTAGCACTTCCGGCGTCAGGCGCGGCTCCCCCTCTGGGAACATCTCCTGCTGGCGCCGCTGATCGGCGGTGGCCTCGGTCCACCGCCGCAACAGCCCTTCTGCGGTGTCCCGCCGCGCCAGCTGACAGGCCAGCGCGAACGCGTCCAACATCAGGGCGCGGTCATCGGGGTGCAAAGCCAGCAAATCCTGGTGCGCCCGGAGCGCGCCTATCGCGTCGCTCACCGGAACGGGCACTCCACGCAGCACGGGAACCACGGGCCGTTCCGCCTCGCCGGGCAGCCCAAACGTCTCACCGGGCGGCAAGTGCGCCGCGACGACTGCCAGGATCTCGGCCATCGCGCCGTGCACGCGACCGCGCGCCGTGATCACCTGGCGTCGACCGAACGCATGCCATACCACCGCCAAACTCGGCCCGTCCGTGGCGCTTCGTTCGCCTTGAACTCGCTCCAGATCGGCGATGCCGGCTTGGTCGAGCCGACGCGCGAGCGCGCGGATGCTCGTCGGAACGAGCTGATAGACCGCCAGTCGATCGAACACAGGCAGCAAGGTGGCCGACTCGGCATCGACGACCGAACTAGACGAGGTCGCATAGGCAACGACGCCGTCCGACCCGGCGCGGAAGCGGCGCACGACCCGAGCGGCACCATCGTCGACGTGGATCTCTTCGATGATGAGCTCGAAGTCGTCGGGCGGCCACATCGACTCGGCGAGGGACGCCGACTTGCACGCCCCTGCGGCGAACAGCAGTGGCAGAGCCAGCGATAGAGCCGGCCAGCTTTGCCTGGAACGTTGATGAGCAGGTCGCACGCGTTCGGTAGTCTATTTCCCTACATGGTCCTCATCCACGAGAAGATCACTGCTCTGCTCGAGCAGCGTCGCCTCAAGAAGAGAGATCTCGCCAGGGCATTGGGAGTATCGCCGCAGACAGCGACGGACATCTGCAAGGGCCGCTCTGCAATCACGCTGCCGCACCTGCGCAACCTCATCGCATTCTTCGAACTGCGGGCCGAGTTCTGGCTCGACAACAATCGGCTCGCTCCGGCCGAACTCGACCGCTCCGCCAACCGCAGCGCCGCCGAGGCCCTCGCCCGCACTGGCTTGCTCCAGGTCGCCGATCCCGAACGCCTGCTTCGCCGCATCCGCGCGTTCGTGCAGCAGCATCGCGCCGAACTCCTCGCCGCCTACCCCGACTTGACTCCGGACGAACGACGCGTGCTCGGCCTGCTCGAGCCGGAGCAAGGCACCGTGGGGCAGCTCGCGGAGTAAGCCGGTTCACCCGCAGGTCCGCCCGCAGGTCCGCCCGCAGGTCCGCCCGCAGCGGCGACGGACGAATCACGCCGCGTGACATCGGCATGACGGAGCCTCGGTGGAGCACCGTTGCGGCATCGCGCCCGGACCGCCAGCATGCACCGCATGCTCCCTGTTCGATGTGCACTCCTCCTCGCTGTCGTGGCCGCCTGCGCCAGCGCCCAAAAGACGCCGACGCCGGTCGTGCCGACCAAGGCATTCGAGATCCGCGCTGGCAAACCCATCGACGCGCTGCCGGACGAGAAGCACCTGCGCAACCTGCGCCAGCTGACGTTCGAGGGCCAGAACGCCGAGGCCTATTGGTCCACCGACGGCACCAAGCTGATCCTGCAGCGCCGCACCGGCGCCATGACGGCAGATCAGATCTACGTGCTCGACCTGGCGACGGGAGACCTGCAATTGGTCAGCACAGGCACCGGCCGAACGACGTGCGCCTACTTCCTGCAAGGTGACAAGCGAATCGTGTTCGCATCGACCCACCACCACGGAGCCGAGCCACCGATCGTCGCGAAGCGCGGCCGCGGCACCTACGTGTGGGATGTGCATCGCGAGTACGACATCTTCTCGGCCGACGTCGACGGGAAGAAACTCGTGCAGCTGACCAAGGAGCCCGGCTACGACGCGGAGGCAACGGTGTGCCCCGTGACTGGAGCCCTCGTGTTCACCTCGGTGCGCGACGGCGACCTCGAGCT
>JBDSBS010000095.1:0-4061 GCA_039921435.1 Planctomycetota bacterium
ATCACAGAGCGCGGCGGCGGCCACAACCAACGGTTGGGCGGGCGCAGAGCCGACGAGAAGGGGCCGCCGGCGCCGAGGTCGTTTGTATCTACGACTCTCGCTCGCCAACCACAGAGTCTGCGCACCACGCGAGGAGACGCGGGAGCAGTAGATCAGTGGCATCACGAACTAGGGCGTCTCAATGCCGGCGCCCATGCCATCCGATAACTCCGGCGACCAGGCGCATCGTCTGGTTCTGCACAGGAGTGCCATACGATGGTCTCGATGGAAGAACTGCTGAACCTCATGGTTCAGCGCGGCGGTTCCGATCTCCACCTCTCGGTGGGTGCACCCCCCAAGATTCGCATCGACGGCAAGCTCGTCGACACCGAGTACGAGCCGCTAATGCCGGAGGCGACGAAGAAGCTCGTCTATTCGGTGATCGGTCCGGACCAAGTGGCCAAGTTCGAGAAGAACCTCGAGATCGACTTCTCGTTCGGCGTGCAGAACCTCGGCCGCTTCCGCACGAACGCGTTCATCCAACGCAGTACGATCGCCGCGGTGTTGCGGGTGATTCCGTTCGAGGTCTACGACTTCCAGACGATCGGCCTGCCGGCCAAGGTGTGCCAGTGGATCTGCAACCTGCCGCGCGGCCTCGTGCTCTGCACGGGTTCCACGGGGTCGGGCAAGTCGACGACGCTCGCTTCGATGGTGAACTACATCAACGAGACGCGGCAGAGTCACCTCATCACGATCGAGGACCCGATCGAGTTCTTGCACCGCAACAAGGGGTGCCTCGTCAACCAGCGTGAAGTCGGCGGCGACACCCACGGGTTCGACAAGGCGCTCAAGTCCGTGTTGCGCCAGGATCCCGACGTCGTGCTCGTAGGCGAAATGCGCGACTTGGAGACCATCGAAGCGGCGCTCACGCTGGCCGAGACGGGGCACCTGACGTTCGCCACGCTGCATACGTCCGACGTCACGCAGACCGTGAACCGCATCGTCGACGTGTTCCCGGCCCACCAGCAGCAGCAGATCCGCACGATGCTGTCGTTCACGCTGCAGGCCGTCATCTGCCAGCAGCTCGTGCCGCGCATCCACGGCAAGGGCCGAGTGCTCGCTGCCGAGATCATGATCGTCAACCCCGCCATCCGGGCTTTGGTGCGCGACAACAAGTCGCACCAGATCATGTCGACGATCCAGACCGGCGGCAGTGCGGGCATGCGCACGATGAACCAGTCGCTGTTCGAGCTCTATCGCAACGGCACCATCAGCTACGAGGACGCGATCGACAACACTTCGGACGAGACTGACTTCATGCGCCTCATGGAGCGCGCTGGCGGCGCTGCCGCACCGGCCCGCCGGTCCACCCGCTGATCATGAGTCAGTTCGCGAAGAAGCTCCGCGGCATCCTCGAGAAGGCCGGCAAGCTCGATGCCGCCACCGGGGACCTGCTCATCGCCGAGGCCCACACGCAGAAGCGCCCCTTCACCGAGGTGCTCGTGCAGAAAGGTGTCGCGACCGAGCACGAGCTTCTAGCACTGATCGCCAGGGCTGCCAACATCCCGCCGATCGACCTCGCTAAGCTGAGCGTCAACAAGGAAGTGCTCGAGTCGGTGCCCGAGGACGTGGCTCGCGAGTACTGCATCTTCCCGGTCGATCGCATCGGCAGCATCATCACCGTCGCGGTCGCCAATCCGTTCGACGTGCTCAAGCTCGACGACATCCGCATCATCACAGGATGTCAGCTGCGCCTCGTCGTCAGCACAGCCGAGGAGATCGAGAAGATCCGCGGCAAGGGCTACCAGCGCGACACGGAGAGCGTCGACGGCATCCTCGGTTCGTTCGACGATGCCGACGTCGAGCTCAGGGACACCGACGTCGAGGAAGACAGCACGGACCTGTCGGCGATCAGCGACGAGGACTCGCCGGTCGTCAAGCTCGTCAACAAGATGATCCTCGACGCCTGCAACGCGGGCGCGTCCGACGTCCACATCGAGCCGTTCGAAAAGAAGGTGATCGTTCGCTACCGCAAGGACGGCAGCCTCTACGAGGCCATGACGCTGCCCAAGCGCATGCAGAACAACATCACCTCGCGCGTCAAGATCATGTCCAAGCTGGACATCGCCGAGAAGCGCAAGCCGCAGGACGGCAAGTTCCAGATGAAGATCGGCCACAAGGCGATCGACTTCCGCGTGTCCATCCTGCCCGTGATCTGGGGCGAGAAGACCGTCTTCCGCATCCTCGATTCGAGCAACCTCGCTCTCGACATCAAGTCGCTGGGGTTCGAGCCGCGTTCGATGGAGGACTACCTGTGGGCGTGCGCGCAGCCCTACGGCATGATCCTCGTCACCGGGCCGACGGGTTCGGGCAAGTCGACGACGCTCTATTCGGCGGTGAAGCACATCGCGGCGCCCGACATCAACCTCGTCACCGTCGAGGACCCCGTCGAGTACCAGCTCGAAGGCATCAACCAGGTGCCGGTCAACGTCAAGGCCGGCATGACCTTCGGCGCGGCCCTGCGTTCGATCCTGCGTCAGGACCCGGACGTGGTCCTGCTCGGTGAGATCCGCGACCAAGAGACCCTCGAGATCGCCGTCAAGGCAGCACTCACAGGCCACCTGGTTTTGAGCACGCTGCACACGAACGACGCACCTTCGACGATCACGCGCATGGTCGACATGGGCATGGACCCGTTCATGGTGTCCAGCTCGACGTTGTTGATCTGTGCGCAGCGGCTCGGGCGCAAGCTCTGTCCGAACTGCAAGAAGCGCATCGAAGTGCCCAAGGCAGCGCTGCTTCGTCTCGGCTACTTGGAGTCGGACCTCGAACAACCGATGGAGCTGTTCGAGCCGGCCGGCTGCCCGCGCTGCAACAACGGCTACAAGGGCCGGTTCGCCCTGCTCGAGACGATGCGTATGAGCGACGGCATCAAACGCATGATCGTCGACAAGGCGCACCTGTCCGACATCAAGAAGCTGGCGCTGCAGGAAGGCATGCTGACGCTGCGGCGCTGCGGCCTCATGAACGCGATGCGCGGCAAGACGAGTCTGACGGAGATCGAGGCCACCACGATGGCCGACTAGACGGGCAACAGGATCGCGGAGTCACTGGATCGGGAGCCCAATCGGGCACGAAGGACCAACGGAACATGACAACCAAGTTCAAATACGAGGCGAAGGACATTGGCGGCAAGGTCGTCAAGGGCGCTATCACGGCCGATTCTCAGGCGGACGTCGTCGCGGATCTGCGACGGCGCAACCTGACGCCGCTCGACGTGACCAAGGCGGGGGGCTTCATGGCCTTGTTCGCCAAGAGCAAGGGCAACAAGCGAGGCAAGGCCAAGCGGTCGTCAGCCAGGAAGGGCGAGCTCGAGGTATTCACTCGCCAGCTCGCCACGATGCTCGGCGCCGGTATCCCGATGCTCGAGGCCTTGGAGATCCTCGCCGACCAGGCCGAGAGTCCTGGCTTTGCGTTCTGTCTCGACAGGGTCGTCAACGACATCCGGTCGGGTTCGGACCTCAGCAAGGCCCTCGAACCGCACAAGCGGGTCTTCTCGCACATCTACGTGAGCATGATGCGCGCCGGTGAGGTGTCCGGTCAGATCGACACGATCTTGCAGCGCCTCGCCGAGTACCTCGAGGCGAGCGCACACCTGCGCAGCGAGATCAAGTCGGCGATGACCTACCCGGTCATCTCGTTGGTGCTCGTCATCGGCATCGCCTCGTTCTTGATGATCGGCATCGTGCCGTCGTTCAAGCCGGTGTTCGAGTCGCTCGAAGTCAAGCTGCCGGCACTGACCGTGTTCATCATGGACATCGCGTTCTTCATGCGCGACTACTGGTACCTGATCTTCGGCGGCATGGCGGCGGTTATCTTCGCCATCAAGTTCGCCTGCAAGACGCCCAAAGGCGCCTACGTGAAGGACGTCGTGGTGCTGCGCTTGCCGGTGTTCGGCGTGCTGTTCAAGAAGGTCGCACTGTCGCGCTTTGCTCGCACCTTCTCGACGCTCGTCAAGAGCGGTGTGCCCATCCTTGCCGCCATGGAGATCGTCTCGGACACGGCGGGCAACCTCGTCATTT
>JBDSBS010000096.1:0-7139 GCA_039921435.1 Planctomycetota bacterium
GCGAGTTCGATGTCGTGCTCGAGGACCTCGAACAGGTACTCACCGCTCGGCGCGCTCAGCGTGAACGTTCCGTCTGCCGCAGACGACTGCACAGCGACGATGTGGCGGCGATTGTGTTGCCAGTTGAGTGGATTGAAGGCACGCAACTGTGCCCGAACACCGACGACTGGCTTGGCGCCTCGCACGATGTGCCCTGTCAGCTGCGGCAATTGGCCGCGCTGCAGCTGCACTTCGACGACGCTCGGATGCTCACCGAACACCGGCAGTTCGCCGAGTTGTTCGGCCGAGTAGCCTTCGCTCCAGACCGTGGCGATCGCTCGCGACGACATCTGGTCGCGGTTCTTGGGCAACAACTGGAGCCCGCCGTTCTCGGGCGGCTCCCGCTGCAGGACGAAGAAGCCATTGGGTGCGGTGAAGCGCCCACAATGGAGGGGCCAGCGCACCTCGTCGAACGTGCAGAGCGAGATCGTCTCGATGGCTGCCCCCGTCGTCCGATCGGTCACGTGCAGCAGCGTGCCGCCGAACTGCGTCACGAAGATGGTGCCCTGTTCGTCGACCTTCAGGTTGTTCGAGCAGATCCAGGTCGAACCTGGCTTGGGGTAGTCGCGGCGTTCCCGTGTCACGGCCCAGCCCGGTGTGCGTGCTTCGACTTGGACTTGGCGGTCGGCAATCTCGACGGCGAAGCGCCCGTTCGCATCCGTGTCGACGAGCCAGGCATCGGTAGAGCCGCGCAAGAAGAGGCGCAGCGATACCGGCGGAATCTGGCCGCGTTCCGTGCGCACGAAGCCGACCAGTTGGCGCCTTGGCCACAGTTCGATGGTCGGTTCTTCGCCCGGCAATGACGGCATCGGTAGGTAGCGCGAGCCGTAGCCAGCGAATGAGACCGCGAGCAGGCCTCCGCCTGGCGGCATGGGAAGGGCGAACTGCCCCGCGCGATCGGTTCGTGCGCTGGCGAGTGGGGTCGTGTCGGCGGCAGGTCGAACGAGAAAGTCGTGACGCGCGCCACCGGACGTGACTTCGACCGGCAGTTCGTTTGGAGATTCGTTTGGTAGCCCGCGCAACCACTCGACGGACGAGTTCAGTAGTCCCGTCGGGCCCGGCGTGCCGAACTCACCGAACTCGCGCTGCAGATCGAGCAGCGTCATCGAACGCGGGCCGTGCACGTCGACGGTGGCACCGGCGAGGGCTTGCTTCGTCACGGCCTCGACTACGCGCGCTTGTAGCTGCCAAGAACCTGGTTGCTCGGAGGTCGCTGCGGTGCGCACCGTCGTGAGCCCTTCAGTGGGACCCGTTGGCGCCTCGGCAAGAGCAAGCGCGGTTCGCACCGACTCCGTGGGGGGTGTTGGACTGCCAGTTCTTGCAGCGGGCGCGGGTGCAGTCTCGCGTCGTGTGAATTGGAAGACGCCTACGCCACAAAGCAGCAGCGCGGCGGCAAACAGCAGTTTCTTGCTCATGCTCAATCCCGTGAGAACGGCGGTCGAAGTCGCTCCGGTGGCGGCGCTCGCAGCGCTCGCCGTCAGGACCTTGGCCTTGGCGAGCACGGCGGCCTTGATGGCAGGCAGTCCGCGGCCGGCCGCGTGTCCACTGCTCGCCAGCGCCATGGCCACACTCGTCGGCAACAGCCGTCGCAGTTGCTCGATGCCGCGGTGCACCTGCGCGCGCACGGTGCCCGGGCTGCGATGCAGCAGCAGCGCGATGTCGGCCGGTTCGAGCCCGTGCACGAGGCGCAACATCGTCACCTGGCGATAGGGTTCGGCGAGCCGGTCGAGTGCCGCGAGCGTCGTGTGGTTGAGTTCTCGTTGCTCGGCGCCGCGCACCGGATCGTCTTCGACGCCAGCGAGAACGTCCGTCTCGTTGCCAAGCTCCGGCGCGCGCCGTTGTCGCCGCCGTTCCGACTGCGCGCGGTGCGTCAGGATCGCGACGAGCCAGGGCATCAGTCGCTTGCTGCGATCGAAGCGCGGCGCCGTCTCGATCGCCGCCAAAAACGCCACCTGCACTAGGTCCTCGGCATCGGCGACGTTGCCGCACAGGTGCAGGGCCACCCGCAGCAGTTCGGGCGCCGTGCGGTCGAACACGGCCGTCAGCGCCTCGGCATCGCCGCGGTCGCGCCACCGCAGGAACAGCTTGGTCGTGCGATCGAACATGCGTGGCTTCTGGCCCGCCGCGGGCTTGTCGTTGCAGGAATCTGGCGCGAGCGAGCCGCTCGTGCGGGTTCGGCAGAGGAAAACGTCTACGGCTGGCACAGAGGGCAACAGACTATGTGCAGCAGCGGCGACGAAGGCGTCCCCAAGCCGCCACTGCGGCCAATACATCTGCCAAGAGGGCCCACCGTCGGTGCGTGCCTAGACTGACCGCCTCCCGATCCCCATGCAATCCAACCGCCCCCTCGGCCTCGTTCTTCTGCTCGTCTTGGCGATTGCGGCTGCCGTCATCGGGTGGTTCGCCTTCAAGAACGGCGAGACGGCACTCACCCCGGGTTCGCGTGAGAATGGTCCGGCGAAAGCCAGCGCACCCGCGGCGTCGGCCGACGGGGTTGGCATGGAGGTCGCCGCAACGCCGTCGTCGAACGCCACGGCGGGGGCGCGCGAAGCTGTGGCTCCAACCGGCGCGGCCGCCCTGGGGCAGCCCTCGATCACGGGCCAGGTCGTCGACGCCGATGAGCACCCGATCGCCGACGCGGAAGTGGTCTGCATGCCGGGCGCCGCCTTCACGCCCGACTTCGACAACTTCGATCCGACCGACGCCGACCTCTTCGACCCACAGGTGATGGTCGAGCGCATGCGCGGGCAGGTGCGGGAACGGGTCACCGTTCGCAGCGACGCCGAGGGCCGGTTCCGGGTCCGGGTCGAGGACACCTCGCGGAACGTGAGTCTGCGCGTCTTGGCGCGCGGCCATCTGGTGCTCGACCGCAGCGTGCAGCGGCCAACGGAGAAGGACACCGACGTCGGCATGTTGGTGTTGAAGAGCGGCGCCGTCATCGCCGGCCGCGTGCTCGACCCGCAAGGCAATGCGATCGAAGGCGCGCGCGTCTCGCGCACGCTCGAGATCGAACAGAATCTGCCGGCGGGCATGGACTTCGCCTTTCCCGGCATGGCGGCGATGGACGACCTGCGCAGCGGCGAGAGCAGCGTCACGGACGCGGCCGGGCGTTTCGAACTGGCACACGTCGAGGCGGGCAGTTTCTCGCTGCGCGCCCGTCATCCCGACCACCCAACCGCGCAGCGCGGCGGACTGTCGGTGGCCGTCGGGCAGTCGTTGGTCGACCTCGTGGTGACCATGCCGCGCGGCGCGCAGATCCGCGGCGTCGTCATCGGCATTCCCGAGGGAGCCAAGGGTCTGCAGGTCATGGCCTCGGCCAAGCCCGCGGCCGGCAACGATGCGTCGGGTGGGTTCTTGGGCATGCTCGGCGACACGTCGGAGTTCATGGCCGACGCCGGCTTCGCGTTCGGCGAACGCCAGGTCGACATCGAGAACGACGGCACGTTTCTGTTGCGCGGCCTCAAGGCCGACACGACGTATCGGCTGTGGGCCGCCCAGCAGGGGCGCGGCTTTGCCGGCAATGGCATCTGCAGCGAGCGCGTCGAGGCGGCGTCGGGCAGCTTCGGTGTCGAGCTGCGCTACGAAGCGGGCGTCACGGTGACGTTCGTGGTCAAGGACAGCAAGTCTGGCGAGCCGATCGAACGACTCTGGGTGCGCGACCAGCTGCGCGGCGGTGGGGGCTTTGGTGACATGATGGCGTTCGCGCCCGACGCGACGCGCAGCAAATCGTATCCCGAAGGCAAGGTGACGATCGCCAACCTGCGGCCCAAGAAGGAGCAGACGTTGCGGTTGACGATCGATGCGATTGGCCATGGCCAGTACCAGCGCGAAGGCATCGCGCTGCCAGCCAACGGCACTCTGGACCTCGGCACGCTGAGCCTCGACCCCAAGCCCGTGCTGAACGTGACCGTGGTGGCGGCCGACGACGGACAGGCGATCGCCAACGCGCGCGTCCGACTTGCGCCCAGGCAAGAGCGGCGCGGTGGCGGCAACAACCCGTTCGCGCGTTTGGCTCAGGGCGGTCGCTCGAGTCCGCGGTCGGGCCAGACCGATGCTGCCGGCCACTGCACACTGAATGCGCTCGAAGACGAAGTCGGTGAGCTCCAAGTCGAAAGCAAGAACCACGCACCATTCGTCAGCGAGATCGTCGCCGCGACGAGTGGCCAAAGCGAACACGTCGTGCGCCTGCTTGTCGGTGGCAGCGCCCAAGTCACCGTGCTCGGTGCCGATCGCACACCCGTGAAAGACGCGAGTGTCGAGCACCGCATGCCGTCGGGCGACGTCGATCGGCAGCGCAGCGATGCCACAGGCCTGACACACTTCGTTCGGCTCGCGCCGGGCAAGCACGAGTTCCGTCTCGCCGAGGACGCAGGACCCATGGCCGCAGCCTTCGCTATGGGTCGACGCCGCGGCAACGGCAACGGCAACGGCAACGGCAACGGCAACGGCAACGGCGAAGCTCCTGAAGTAGCCTGGCAGAGCGTCGATGTGCAGGACCGTGCCGCAGCGACCTTGTCGCTCGAGAAGAGTCCGACGGCGCGGCTGACCGGACTGGTGCGCCAGAACGGCGTGCCGCTGGCCTCTGCGCGCGTCGCGTTCCAAGAAGGTCCGGGTAGCGAAGGTGCGGATGCCCTGACCGAGGGCATCATGCAGAACATGATGGGGCAGATGGGCGGCGGCTCGAAGCGCCAGGCGAAGACCGGCGACAATGGCCTCTACGAACTCGCCGAGCTGCCGTCGGGCAGCCACCGTCTGCGCATCACGCACAGCGACCGCTCGATGCCCACCGAACTCAGCGTGACACTGCACGACGGCGACAACCGCTTCGACATCGAACTCGACATGACGTCGCTGCGTGGTGTCGTGCTCGACCCACAGGGTACGCCCGTCGATGGCGCGCGCGTGACCGTGAAGCGCGTGCCCAACAGTGGCGGTGACAGCGCTGCGATCGCGGGCATGGTCGCCGGAATGATGCCAGCCTTCGGGCTTGGCGGGCCGACGCTGAAAACGGACTCGAGCGGCGCGTTCGAGCTGCGCGGCATCGATCCCGACGTGAAGCTGCAGGTGCAGGCGACGGCCAAGGATTTCGCGCCCGCGGTCGGCGAAGCGACTGTTGCCCGCGGCAGCACGACCACTCGGATCGAACTGCGTCTTGTCGCCGCCGGTCGCATCAAAGTCTCCATGACAGAGTCGGCGCCGTTCGCAGCGGCTACCGCCAAGTTCAAAGGCGAAGGTTCGGAGTCGGTAGCCCCGGTCATGCAGGTGCTGCGCCGAGGCAAGGGCACACTCGAAGGACTGCGCCCCGGCACTTGGGAAGTCAGCTATTCGGGCATGAACAACCGCAGCGAGCCGAGTGCGCCGCGCACGGTAGAAGTCGTGGCGGGGCAAACTGCGACGGTGGACTTTCCGTAGGTGAACCTTCCGCAGGTGGCGTTCCGTAGATAGCGGCATCAGCATCACTGCGCTGCTGACCGTGGAGGCCGATCTCCTCACAGCTCCGCGAACCGCCGGCCAGTCAACCCCGGCACGGGCGCACTCAATGCCGCCAGCTCCGCTGCAGCTGCAGCGTCGCGACCGGCAGCGCGCGGGTCCAGTGCCACGAACTGGTCGTCGGGCAAACGCGGATGCACCATCCATTCGTAGTTGCCCGCGGGCAGACGATCCGCGATGCGACGCAGCCGCGAGCCGAAGTCCCGCCGGTTCTCGGTGCCGAGTCCGAGGAACGGCAACCAGCGCATGCCGGCAGCGCGCGCGCGCGGCGCGGCGCGGGCCGCCAGCCAGGCCAGCAGCAGTCGCGCCGGTCGCACGCGACCGCCAGCGACCGGATGTTCGTGCGGCATGCGCGTCCAGGTGATGCCCTGCCGGACCGCAGCCGCGAACACGACGTCGCGGATCACGGGAAACACGTGCACATGGTGGTGTCCGTTCAGGTGGCTCGGCGCGGCCACGAGTTGGTGCAGGCGCGTGAGCTGGGCATCGACTTCGCGCGCGACTTGTTCGGGGTCGGGTCGCTGCAGCAGGCACGCCTGCAGCACGGCGGCCAGGCTCAGGAAGCGACCCTCAGCATCGGTCAGGCCGCGCATGGGGCCCGTCAACGCCGTGCCGAGAGTGAAGCTGAGGTGCAGGCCCACGCCCAGTCCAAGGTCGCGGCCCAACGCGGCGCCGGCTTCGACAGCGGCGCCCGTCACGCACAAGGACGCTTCGCGCACGGTGCCAGCCGCTTGCGCAATGCCCTGATTGGCTCCCGGCGAAACGCCGAGGTCGTCGGCCACCCAGACCACAGCGGGCGACACCGCGCTCATCCGGTGTGATCGAGGCTGACGCGACCGACAGTCGGACGAGGCTTCTGCGCTGGTTCGATCGGCAGCACGGGCGCTCCGCCGGCCCGCAGTTCCGCCATTTCACCCGGGGTCAACGTTCGTTCGTAGACACCACGGAACCCGCGCCAGCGGACTCGCAACATGTCGCGGACCATCGCCAGCGAGTCGCGCACGAAGTGCACGGTCGACGGTTCCTTGCAGTAGACGAACCACACCGGGCAGTCGACGAGGCGCAGGCCCATGCGCCGCGCCACGAACAACAGCTCGACGTCGAACGAAAAGCGATCGAGGCGCACGCGTTCGGCGAGCGCTTGCGCCGCCTGCCGCTGGAAGCCCTTCAAGCCGGCCTGCGAATCCCGCACGCCGGGCACCACCAAGAGCCTCACGAGCAGGTTGAAGATGCGTCCGGACAGATGGCGCGTGAAGAGCTTGCCGAAGAACGTCGGCGCGACGACGTAGCGGCTGTCCGGATGCATGCGGCTGCCGATCACGACGTCGGCGCCCTTCTGCAGCGCCTTCACCACTTCGGTCACGTTGTCGACCCCGTAGGTCAGGTCGGCATCGGTGAACACGACCAGTTCGCCGCGCGCGTGCAGGAAGGCCCGCCGCAGCGAGTAGCCTTTGCCGCGATTGCGGGCATTGTGCAAGGCGCAGAAGGTGAGGCGCTCGTGGCCCTGCACAGCATCAGCAAACTCTGCCAAGATCGCTGGCGTCGCATCGCTGGAACCATCGTCGACGACGAGCAATTCGGCTGGCGGACCGCGTTCTTCGAGCCACGTC
>JBDSBS010000097.1:0-7005 GCA_039921435.1 Planctomycetota bacterium
CCAGAACGGCGCCCTTCATATTCCCTGGCCCACTGAACACCCTATGCACTCGATGCTTCCTTCCCTCCTCCGCGCAGCCGCCGCCCTCGCCGCATCCTCCTCACTGTTGTGCGCCCAGTGGCTGCAGAAAGCGCCGTCGACACAGCCGACGCCTCGCAGCGGCGCGGCGATGACCTTCGACCCCATCACGCAGAGCCTGCTGTTGTTCGGCGGCGGCGCGCCGCTCATCAGCAGCGAGACCTGGATCTACAACGGCACCGACTGGGTCCTGCTGGCCCCGCCGAACGCACCAACCGCGCGCTTTGGCGCGCAACTCGTCTACGACGCCTTTCGCGGCGTCGCGGTGCTCTACGGTGGCCTGGCCTCCAACATCAGCATCCCTCCCCCAAACAGCGACACATGGGAGTGGAACGGCACGACCTGGAGCCAAGCATCGCCGACCGCCAATGTTGGCCCCCGCTATCAGTACGGCGCGTGCTTCGACCTGGTGCGTGGGCGCACGGTGCTTTATGGCGGGTCCGCCAGCCAGCTATTGGCACCGCCGAGCAACCAGACCTGGGAATACCAGGGCACGACGTGGACCCAGGTCACCACGGTCGGCAGTCCCGGACCGCGCAACCGGCCGGCGATGTGCTTCCACACCGGCATCGGCAAGACCGTTCTGTTCGGCGGCTCCGACGGCAGCTCACTCACCGACTCGACGTGGCTCTACGACGGCAGCACGTGGACCCAGGTCCCGATCGTCGGTAACAAGCCCCTGGCGCGCAGCTCGGCCGCCATGGCCTACGACCCGACGCGCAACCTGTCCGTGCTGATGGGCGGCCAAGACATGAACGGCCCGCTGTCCGACACGTGGACCTTCGACGGCACGACTTGGACCCCACAGCTGGTGACGACCCAGGCCGTGCGCGATCACGTGATGGCGTTCCTGCCGGCGAGCAACCAGGTCGTGAAGTTCGGCGGGTTCTCCGCCGCGCCCAACACGCTCTCCAATCAGACATGGGAACTGGCCGCGGGCATCTACGGCCGCGGCTGCGTCGGCACCAACGGCGTGCCAACCCTGTCGGCGAGCGCTGCCCCGCAGCTCGGCATGCCGCTCACGTTCAATGTCGGCAACCTCAACCCGACGTTCAATCTGGCGTTTGTGGCGCTCGGCCTCACGCCGCTGCCCGGCATCGACCTGACCAACGTGCTCGGCATGACGGGTTGCTCGGCCTTCAGTGCTGCCGACCTGCTGGTCAGCGTCACTGGATCGGGAGGTAGCGCGAGCCTCGTGTGGCCCGCGGTCACCGGCCCAATTGGCGCTGCCTTGTTCGCCCAGGCACTGTGCCTCGACCCGACCGCCAACAGCTTTGGGTTCACTGTGTCGAACGCGATCTTCGCCACGATCAACAACTGACTCTCGGGTCGGACGAGAAGCCGCGTCACTTCTCGAACGTGATCGACGCGGTCTCTTCCTTGGCACCGCGCTTCCACGTGACGCTCGTCTTGACGGGGCCGGCCGTGAGCGCTGCGCGCAGGTCGTCGACCGACTTGATCGCCGTGTCACCGATCTTCACCAGGCGGTCGCCGGCCTTCATACCGGCCTTCGCCGCGAGCCCATCGGGAGTGACCTCCGACACGGTGACTCCGTCGTCGTCGAGCTGCACACCGAGCAGACGGCCGCTGCCGCCGCCGCGGCGAGCGCCACCGCCGCCGCCAAAGCCGCGCTGCACCTTCATGTTCTCGCGCGTCAGCAGCTCGGGCAGGTTGGCGAGGCCGAGTGCGCCGGTCGCGATCACTACCGACGAGTGGCGCTGGTACTCTTCGATCGCAGCGTCGTACGTGTCGTACTGCGTGTGGTGCGTGTGCGTGTAGTTGGCGCGGCCCGCTTGATCCCAGAAGAAGCCGGGCACACCGGCAGCCGTGAACGACTCGTGGTCGCTGCCGATCGGCGTGAAGGCCTGGATGTCGCGGATCTTGAACGGCATGTCGGCCGAGAGGTCGAGGATCGGCCCGAACGCCGTCCGCAGCTGCGGGCGCATCTCCACCATGCCGGCGATGCCTGACAGGTAGTTCGTGCCCCCGTCGTGCACGAGGCACGCCGAGTACTTCTCCAACTCCTCTTTGTGCTTCTGCACCCACGCTCGCGAACCGAGCAGCCCCTGTTCTTCGCCGCTCCAAAGCATGAAGCGGATCGTGCGCTTGGGCTTGGCGCCGATCGCAGTCAGGATGCGCGCGGCTTCGATCGTCGTCGCGGTGCCGGTGCCGTTGTCGGTAGCACCTACCGCCCCATCCCAGCTGTCGAGGTGTCCACCGACCACCACGAACTCGTCGGCATGCTCGGTGCCGGGGATGTCGGCGATCACGTTGTAAACCGGAATCGGCCCCTTGCGGAAGTGGTTGCGGATGTCGAACTCCACCTCGACGGGCTTGCCTTCGTCGAGCTGCTTGCGCAGCGCTGCGTAGCCGTTCTTGGTGATGCGGACCATCGGCAGCTTCGGCAGGTTGTCGATGTCGACGTTCGAACGACCGCCCGTCAGCAACAGGTCGCTGCGGCCACCAGCGACGAAACCGAACGCACCATCCTTCTCCATCGCGGCAGACAGCTCCTTGAAGAACGCGCCACCGGGAGGGTCGATCAGCCACGTGCCGCCGAGCTTGCCCTCGAGCGCGGCCAGTCCCTCGGCATCGCGCGGCGCCATGAGCAACGGACCGCGCGACGGCATGCGCGTGCCAGCACTCCAAGCGTCGGTGTTGCAGACCAACTCCATCGGCTCGGGCTTGGTCATGCGCCCCCACCAAGGGCCGCGGTTGAAGCCGACGGGGAACGTGCCCCACTCTTCGAGGTGCGCGTTGTCGAGGCCAAACGACTGGAACGTGTCGCGCGCCCATTCCGCGGCAACGGTCAGATTGTCCGACGACGTCAGCCGCGGACCGATCCGGTTGGTGAGGTAGTCGAGGTGCGCCATCACCTTCGAGTGCTCGAGGCCCTCCTTCTTGATGGCAGCGAATTGCTCGGGTGTGACCTGCGCGAGCAGCGTCGCGCCGGCAGCGGTGGACAGAACGAGGGCGAACCGGGTGAGGGACATGGGATGAAGCCTGGAGAAGTGGTCGCTGCGCAACAGCGCGGGGGCCGCGAGCCATCGAGGGTTCGCGAAGGTGCGACACGATAGCCGCGCGAGGCAGGATTCGTGAACGACCTGAACACACCGCCTCGCGGAGCAAACAGCCCGCTCTGCTGCGGAGCGCGGTAGAACGTCGACAACCGTGCCCTACGACCCAACCCGCCACGGACCGCGCCGCCTTGTCGGCCCGGGCTTCCACGCCCAGGTGCACGCGCTCGTGCGCCGGGTTCCGGCGGGCTTCGTGACGACCTACGGTGACATTGCGGGAGCGCTCGGCAGCCGTTCCATTGCGCGCCAGGTCGGCTTTGCGATGGCGGCCGTCGACGACGACGTGCCGTGGTGGCGCGTAGTCGCCGCGGGCGGCGGGTTGGCGCGCGCTGGCACGAGTGCGGCGCGTCGCCAAGCGACGGCGCTGCGCGCCGAGGGTGTCGCCGTGCGCCGCGACCGTGTGACGGAGTTTGCGTCGCGTCGCTTCGCGTTCCCCGGCGGTCAGTAGAGCTTCACGGCCGAAGGGCCGCAGGATGAAGCTCCACGTGCCCTTGCCTTGCGCGTCTGTGAACCACAGTGAATTGGGTTAGATCGCGGGCGAGTTGGCGAAGGCGAGCGAGAGCTGCGTCCAGGCTTCGCGAGGAACGAACCGATGTGGCCGCGCGCGATGACGGCTCCGTTCAGCGAAGGGCTGAGGCTCATCTTGAGCGCCGAGTCGCCGTTGTTGTCGAAACAGCACGGGCCGCGGTCGCCGCTCTCGCCGTGGTGATGACTTCGCCGACGAACTGCAGAGGTTTGCCAACGTGACCGAGCAGGTCAGGGGCGAGCCACCCGTGCAGAGCCACGAGCACGCGCACCGACATCGGGTCGCGATCGCTCATCGATCGCTCCCCAACGCTGCCCGCAGGTCCGCGGCGCTGAGCACGCGCCGCGCGCGCGCCGCCCCCACCAAGGCGGCCAGACGCACACTGTCCGCGCGCAACACGTCTCGCCCGCTCGGCGACAACCGGTAGTAGCGACGCCGTTCGTCGTCGAGCTCTGGGTCCGGACGTTCGTCGGACTCTTCGATCCAACCAGCATCGAGCAACTGTTGCAACGAACGGTATAGGGTCGCGGGCGGCAGGCGCAGGGCGCCGCCGGCGAGCGCCGCCGCCTCTTGCAGGATGCCGTAACCGTGCCGCTCGGCCGGCGCGAGCGCCAGCAGGATGTGGTAGACGGCAGGCGACAGTGGTCCTTGCGGTGCGGCCGCCGCTGTCGACACCGTGGGCTTCTTGCGATGAGTCATCGCTTGCCCTCCTTGCCCTCGCGCCCATCGCCCCCTTGCTGCTTACTGGCTTGCTCCTTGTCGGCGCGCTCGAACGCGACGGGGTCCGCCAGGAAGCTCAGCAACTCCGGCTGCAGAGCGTCGTCACCGGCGAGCAAGACGGCCGGCTCGCGCCCGTGCGCGGCCTTCGCCGCAACACGGACCTGCACGGTGCGACCCAGCTCCTTGGCCGCCGCCGCAAACGCGCGCGCGTCGTCGAGCAACATCGGGAAGTCCGCTTCGCCGCCGACCAACAGCACAGGCGGCAGGTCCTTCGTCAGCCAGGTTAGTGGGCTGGCTGCAACCATGACCTCGGCATCGCGGCGGAACACCTCGGCTCCCTTGCCCGCCATGAGCGTGCCGCCAAAGCTGCGCGCTCCGTTCGGCCGCAGATCGACGGGCGTGCTGAGGCCGAGCACGCCCCGGATCGTCGAGCACTTCAGCTCGTGCTTCTGCAGCCACTGCGGATCGCTCGCCAACAGCAGCACGAGCTGGGCGCCGGAGCTGTGACCGCAGACGGCGAGGCGCTGTGCATCGCCACCGCGTTCCGCGATGTGCGCATGCACCCAGGCAAACGCCGCCGCCACGTCTTCGATCATCGACGGCCACGCGTGCGGTGGGCACAGCCGGTGCCCGACGAGCGCGCACGCGAAGCCGTGCGCTTGCAGGTTCTCCGCGACACCCGCGAGGTTCTTGCGACTGCCCGAGTGCCAACCACCGCCGTGGACGAACAGCACCGCTGCGAACGGCTCCGACGTGCGCGCGGGCAGATAGAGGTCGAGTTGCTGGGCCGGGTGCGCGTTCGCATAGGCCACGTCGGCCTCGATGCGATCAGCGGTCGCGACCGGCGACGCAACAGGCGCCTCCGGAACCGGCGGCGGCTCTTGGGCGGCGAGAACCAAAGCGAACGGCACCACGAGCGCTATCTCTTCATATAACCACAATGGGTATAGTCATCATGGGCTTTTCTTGCAAGCCCCACCCCTTGCAATGCCACTGCGGCGACGATCGGGCTAGGTTGGCTAGGTTCGCTAGGTAGCCTTGCGCACCATGATCCGGCAGCACTCGCTCGGTGATCTCTGGTTGTCCGGTGGACTCGGCGGCGTGCCAGCGGTGATGCTGCGCTACATTTGATTCACCCCCTTCGCTCATCGCGAAGGGACGGATAAGGATCTGCCAATGGGAACGATCTCTTCCTCTCTCGTGGCGCAGGTGGCCGCGGCAGTTCTAGCGTTCGGGATCGCCGCTGGCGCCCAAGAGCCGCTCGTTCGCACTGGCCCACACTTCGCCGTGCACTTCCACGCGGGCGCTTTGCCAGGTCCACTCGCTGCGCGGCTCGTTGACGACGCGCTCGCGGTAGCCGAGGGCACCTGGCTCTCCCTGGAGAAGCTGCTCGGCCTGCGTACGTTGGAACCATCGGCGCTGCACGTCTACGCCGAGGAGCCGGAGTTCCGCGCCCTCGAGAAGCAGCACCGGCCCACTGGTCTGCCGCGCGAGTCGCTCGTGCTGCTCGAACCACGGCAGGCGCACGTGCTGCTGTGGCCGCGCTTGTCGCTGCAGGCCTACCAGATCGTCGGGGTGCCCGAGCCTTTGCGCCAGGCGATCGTGAGCGACTGCGCCCAGCTTGCTGCCGCACAGCATTCGAGTGCGGCGATCGAAGATCCGTGGCTGGCCGAGGTGTTCGCCTACGCGGTGCTCGAAGGCATGATCAATCCCAAGCACGAGTTCGGCCTCGAGCCGGCCTACGACACGCGGCGCCTCGTGATATACCACGACTACGAGCAGCGCCGCCCGCGGGAGCTGCGCGGCACGATCCTCGACTTCAGCGTCGCGACCACCAAGCAAGAGGTCGAACTGCAGGAAGAGAAGAAGTGTCTGATGGCGCAGATGATGGCGGCGACCGGCGGCAGTTGGGCCAAGAAGCTGCTCGGTTCGACACCGAAGAAAGACACGCCGCGCGCGGTGTTGCGCAACGACTCGGTCGACAGCGTGCTCGGTTCGAAGTGGCCTCGCATCGAGTCGCAGTTCACGAAGATGTGCCAGAAGATCAAACCGGTCTGGCGCGAGAGCTCGCCGATGGCCGCGCTGCGCGACGGCCGCCTGCT
Organism: Planctomycetota bacterium; assembly: GCA_039921435.1. Classification (GTDB taxonomy): domain Bacteria; phylum Planctomycetota; class UBA1135; order UBA1135; family UBA2386; genus DASVAL01. The sequence goes on from JBDSBS010000097.1 coordinate 6,504, forward strand.
CGTCGTCGGCGACCCTGACCACGCCGCCCAATTCCACGCGCTCAAGCCACCGCCGGCGGGCGGCTACGCGATACGCGGCACCTTCGAGGTCAAGCCGTGCGGCGAGGACTCGTTCCGGCTGCAAGTCGACTGGGATGAACAGAGCATGATCGGCTGCTTCTTCGGCGTCGGCCGCGTGCGCGTCGAACGCTGGAACATCGGTGACGGCAAGTGGGACAAGCTCGCGGAGGGCAAGGCGCCGATCACTGCCGGCGTGCCGTTCGAAGGCGCGGTCGAAGTGGGTGCGACCGTGCGCGTGCTGGTCGGCGGCAACGAGTACTGCAACTGGGAGCCCGGCGACCGCAAGATGCATGGTCTGTGGTCGTTTGGCACCAACGACTGTGTGGTGTTGGTCGAGAAGCTGCGCATCGAACCGCTCGTGGCGGGTAAGAAGTGAGGCGCATCGGGCCATTGTCCTGAGCTCGCGACAACGGCGCGCCGCCTGGTTGGAACGGTCGCTTTG
>JBDSBS010000098.1:0-4851 GCA_039921435.1 Planctomycetota bacterium
TGTCGCGCGTGCAAGCAGAGATCCGGACTCACGTGGGCGGCAACAGTGTCGAGGACGATTTCACGATGATCGCCGTCAAACTACTGTGAACGCCCGCAAGCCCGTTCGGTCTGCCTCGGCTGCGCCCGGCCCGACCAAGTCCCGCTCCGTGTTGACTCGTCCGGTTCTCTTCGCGCCGATTGCAATCGCCGTCCTGGCCCTAGCCGCCTACGGCGTGAAGCTCTACACGGCGCAGGCCGCGGCTTCGACCGAGCGAACGCAGTTGATGGCCGACGTGAAGACCGCCGTCGCGGCTCAGCCCGTCGACGGCAGCGAATTGTCGCGACTGGTCGCGCGGTTGAAGCGGCTGCCCGATCACGAGACCGCGAATGACGCGGTGGCCGCGATGGCCCGCATCGAACTGGCGCGCGATCGCCCGCGTCGTGCCGCCGACCTGTTTGCTGCCATCGCCAGCCGTCCCGGTGCCAGCCCTGCCGAGCATCGACTCGCTGCCGAGATCCTGCTGCGCGTGCAGGAATCGGGTGGAGAAGAACGCGAGGCCGCCGCGGGGCTGCTGCGGCAGGTGCTGACCTTTGCCGAGAACGCCTACCGCGATTCTAGCGATGCCACGGACCTGCTGCGAGCGTGGCTGGCCGCCTTCCGGCTCGGTCAGACCGAGCGCGCGGGGGAGCTGGCCAAGAAGTTGGTAGCGGGCCACGCCGATGCGCCCGCGACCCAGTTCGTGCAGCTCGTCAAGACCTTCGAGCCGAGCAAGGCGCGCGAAGTGGCTGCGATGGCCGCGGCCTTCGTCGTGCCTCCGGTCGAAGTCGAGGCCATGCGCGTGCTGACCTTGCTCGAGGCCCGCGATCTCGAGGGCGCTCTCACCGCTGCCGAAGCCCTGATTGCGCGCGCCCCCGGGGTCGTGCAGGCGCGATGGGCTGCTGCTCTGGTCTTCCACGGTTGTGCCGTGGGCCATGCCGCGGGCAGCGCCGAACGCCAGTCGTGGCTGGTGCGCCGCGATGCCCAGCTCGACTGGTTGTCGCGCAATGCGCCGGTCGAGGACCCGCGCCAGGCGCAGTGGGCTGCCCTGCGCGACGCGCGCTAGGCAGTCGCTCCATCGATCGATCAGATCACTCGATCCGGGTGAGGGCCAAGTGGTTCAACACGAGCCCACCGACCAACTCGGGATCGCGATCGCTATCGAAATCGGGCACGCCATCGCCGTCGACATCGACGGGGCGGAAGTAGGAGCCTGACTCGAGCGGCGGCCGCCATCGTCGAGATTCCCAACGGCGATCTGATCGCTGGCGGCAACTTCACTGCGGCAGGTGGTGTGAACGCCAGCTACATCGCGCGGTGGAACGGCGCTGTATGGTCGCCGCTCGGTTCGCGCGTCAATCAGGCCGTGCGGTCGTTGGCCGTACTGCAGAATGGCGACCTCGTCGCGGGCGGGTACTTCACGGTGGCCGCCTGCCTCGCATCGATGGCCAACGGCGCCCGGCTGCAGCGGTTTGGGCGGGGCGAACGTTCTGACCGCGGCGTCCTTGCCGTGGACGGGCAGCACGTTCCGCGCGCAGGCGACGGGCATGCCGGCCAACTCGCTGGTGCTCATGGTGCGAGGGCTCGCGCCGGTCGCGATCGGCTTGCCGACAATCCTGCCGCAGGGCCAGGCGGGTTTCGATCTGTTCTTCGTGGCGGCCCCGGGCACGTTGCAGACTTCGATCGCGATCCCCGACACCGTGGTGCTGGCCAACCAGGTCTTGCACCAGCAGATTGTGCCCGCCGAACTCGATGCGCTGGGCAACATCGCGGCGCTGACGAGCACGAACGCGTTGACGCTCACGATCGGCACGTTTTGATCCCGGCCGGGCATGGTGGTCGTTCGATGAAGTGGCGGCTCGCGGTGCGTCGCAGCGGCACCTACTTCGCCTCGACGACGACCGGCGGTTGCTCGGCGTCGAGCGAACTCATCTCGAACGCGACCTCCGCCTTGCCGCCGCCCGCGGTCTCGACGCGGCACACGAACTTGCCGAGCGGCACCTGCACCTTCGAGTGATACGGGCGGTCGACGAGGCGTTCGGGCGCGAAGTCCCAGACCTCGCCGCCGCGCTCGTCTTCGATGCGGATGCGCGTCACGCGCTGCTCGGGGCCGTACTCGACCACGAACTCGCGCGACACCGCGGCGCGCAGCTCGATCTTCACTGCTGTGTCCTCACCGGCGACGACGCGGCACGCGCTTTCGATGTGCGCCATGCCCGTCTGCCACGATGAGATCCGGTGCTCGCCGAGGCAGAGGTTGTCGACCGTGAGCTTCGTCGCCGTGCCGAGCGACACCTTGCGTGCGTGCATCGCCCCCTCTGGTCTCAAGTAGAGCACGGGCTCGAGCGCTTCGGTGCCGGCTCCGCGCACGATCTGCAGCGTGAGGCGCCCGCCAGGTTCGGTCGTGATCACACCGAGCTCCTTCTGTTCAGCGGCATGCAGTTCGAACTCGGGCCCGACGTAGATCGGATCTTCGCCCGCGAGCACGGTCACGCGCTTCTTGCCGGGCTCGACGCCGTCGAACGAGAACTTACCCCCGTCGAGTTCCCGCGCGGTGTTCCACGACCGGTTGTCGTTCGCGAGCGACACCCGCATCGCCGCCGGATTGGCGCAGCGCCCCGCGGCGTCGACGACCGCGCCGCGCACAGAACCGTCGACAACCTTCACTGGTGCATCATACGCCGCAGTGAGCTCGAGCTCGCCGCTGTCGGGCCAGACGTTGCGTGCCTCCACGGGAGGCGCACCCTTGGGCGGTGTCCACACCTGCACCGAGACATCGTAGGCCTGCTTCTTCAGGTGCACGAAGCGGAAGCGGCCCTGCGCGTCGGTCACGACCGAAGACTGGCGTTGCTTGTCGCCCGGCACGGTCACGCTGATGAAGGAGTTCGGCATCGGCGCCCCGTCGCGGTAGCGCACGACGCCCTGGATCGTCGGTCCTGGTTCGACCTTCGGGTTCCACTCGAACGACTCGCCCGGCGCTGCCGTCGCGACCTCGTGCGCCCACGGCAGCACCTCGCGGCGCCCCGATGGTGGCAGCGACGCGTAGAGCTGCAGCTCACCGGGCGCCACGCGTTGCACGCGGTAGCGGCCAGCCGCGTCGGCGATCGCGAACGGGTAGCCGAACGTGCTCTCGTAGTCGTACTGCCCGCCCATCAAGAAGCTCTCGTCGAACGAGTGCGGGAACGCGCGCACGATTGCGCCCGCGAGCGGGGCTTCGTCTTCGCCCGTGACGATGCCGTGCACGGTCACGGGTTGGGGTAGCGTGACGTCGAGCCGCGCGGTCTCTTGCGCCGCGATCGTGCACTCGCCGTGCCAGAACGCGAACGTCGGTGCCCAGACCTCGACGGGGTGCGTCGCCGGTAGCAGGCCTTCGAGCCGGTAGGCGCCGTTCTCGTCGGTGACGGCGCGCGCGGGCGCCCACTTCTCGGCCATGCGACCGTCGACGCGATGGTCGATGAGCTGGTTGGGGTCGCCGACCGCGATGGTTGCGCCGGCAACGCCGTTGCCCTTCTCGTCGACGATTCGGCCCGCGAGTGCACCGCCCGGCTCACGCAGCACGAGTTCGATGGGCACGGGCTGAACCTTGGTGTCGCACAGTTCGAGATCGACGAGCGGCGACGGCGCGAAGCCGGCCGCGGTCGCACCGAGCGACTGCTGCTTGGGTGCCGCGCGCACGACGAACGCTCCCTGTGCATCACTCTGGGCCACGAGCGCCATCGCGCACCACGGCGACTGGAAGCTCGTCAGCCAGATCTGCGCTCCCGCGATCGCGGCGCCGTTAGCGTCGTGCACGATGCCGGTGACGTCGACGCCGGCCGCGAGCGCGACGAGCGCTTCGCTGCGTTGGTCCGCGATGACTTCGGCCTCGACCGGCTCACCGCCGCGGTCGGTTCGAATCTCGACCTTGCCCAAAGGCACGCGAACCACGGCGTGGCCGCGCGCGTCGCTGACGACCTGCGCGACGGGCCGGCTCGCCCCCCGCACGCGCGCGGCGATGTGGAGGTGCACGCCCGGCGCTTGGGTCTTGTCGGCCCACTGCACCATCACGAACAGCTCGCCGGTGGCTTCGGCCTCGGTGGCGCTGGGTCCGGGCGGGGCCGCGCCGACCGCTTCGCGGTGTGACGCGGGGTGCACTGCGGCCGCGGTCTCGGGCGCCGTCGTCGGGGTGTCGTCGGCGGTGACCGTCGCGGGCGGTTCGCCGCGGTGGGCCTCGGGCGCCGCTGGCGGCGGTGCTGTGAGCATGAATACGGTCAGCGTGAGGGCCGCAACGAGCACGAGCAACGCGGCAACGAGGATTGGGACTTTCTTCATGGCGAGTACGGCGAGCAAGGGAAGGGAAGCGGACGCGTGCACGCCGGGCAACGCGAACAGCGGCAACGCCCAGGCGGTGCGCAAGTCGCCGTGTTCGCGGTCGAGCTCGGCGCGCAGGCGCTCGAGGCCACGCGACACGCGCGTGCGCACGGTGGCGGCAGGTACACCGAGGCGCGCGGCGATCTGCTTTGGGCTCAGTTCTTCGTAGTAGCGCAGCAGCACCGCGGTGCGGAACCGTTCCTCGAGGCGCAGCACGGCGGCGAGCAGCCGCTGCCGCACCTGTTCGCGTTCGACGAGGTCGGCGGCGGCGTCGACTTCGGCCGGCGGCTGCACGCTGGCCTCGCGCGCCTGGCGCCGCCGGTCCCCCCGGTTGCGGTTGGAACAGAGGCTCGCGACGAGCGCGGCGAGCCAGCTGCGCAACGATGTGCCGTGGCGGGGCGGTCGCCGCAGGGCTTGTAGCCACGCTTCCTGCGCAAGGTCGTCGACCGAGTGCGGGTCGCGCACGAGGTCAGCGGCCAGGGT
>JBDSBS010000099.1:0-6153 GCA_039921435.1 Planctomycetota bacterium
GCCGGGTCCGTTCGTGCAACCCGAGATCGTGGCGCTGCTCGAGCAGGCTGTCGCAAAAGAACGTCTGTCGCTCGTGCTCGTGCTGAGCCACAGCGAATGCGCCACGCTGATGACCACGAAGGGGACTTCGCCGCGGCAGGACGCCCTGGCAGACCGAATCGTGCCCATCGCCGTCGAGGCGCGGCGTACCCGCGCCTCGCTCGCGCGTTCGCTAGTGCTCCTGCAGCGTGAGTACCTGCTCGCCGCATCGGAACCCCTGCGCCAGCGCCTCGCGTCAGACGATCTGCGCGTGATGCCAGGCGAACTCGACGTGCGCACAAGCGCTATCCGCTGGCACCACAGCCACGCCGACGAGTTGCCGCTCGCTCCCGTTCGCTGAGCCGCAGCGCACTGTGGAGAATGCTAAAGGTTCTCCACGATGGAGCCGCCAACAAAACCTGGGGCAATGACTCCCTTCCGCCGCCGCGTTCGCTCCAATCGTCGGGCTCGCGCGCCGTGCGGTTTGGTGCGCACCCACGCCCCCGACCTCGCACCTCACCCCCTCGCGTCCACCCCCCGCATGCGCACCCAGCTCGGCACCTACTGCCAGCAGTTCGACGGCTCGCTGCGCCCCGTGCTGCAGAACCTTACCCAGAGCCTGCAGGCCATCGAAGCCGCCGCGCCCCGCACAGCCGGCAAGCAACTGCTCGCTCCGCTGACGGACCTGCGCAACCAGCTGAAGGCCTTGTGCGACAAGGTCGCGGCGCAGCATGCCTACGTGCTGATCGTCGGCCCGCTCAAGAGCGGCACGTCGACGCTCATGAACGCCCTCGCGGCGGCCTACGTGAGCGAAGTGTCGAGCCTGCCGGCCTACCCCTGCCTGGTCTTCGTCAGCGCTGGCCAGCGGCGCGAATACGCAGTCACCGCCTACGACGGCACCCAGCGCACCTTCGTCGAGGGCCGCGAACTGCACGCCCACATCGACCGAGCCCACAAGGATCTCGCATCGGCGATCCGCGGCGCCGAACAGCGCGGTCTGGCCTTCGATCCGCAAGAACACTTCCCCGCCGCCATCCGCCGAGTCGACGTTCGGGTGCCCGACAGCGCGCTATCGACGAGCGGGGCAGTACTCGTCGACACACCGGGCCTCTACACCCGGATGCGCTTTGGCTACGACCGCATGACGCGCGACTTCCGCAACGCCGCGGCCTGCGCGATCTTCGTGGTGAAGAGCGACACGCTGTTTCTCGAGCAGGTCTTCGCCGAGTTCCAGCAGCTGCTCGACCTGTTCTCTCGCATCTTCCTCGTCGTCAACGTCGACTCGCACAAGCGCGACGTGTCGCCCGATGGCAAGCTGGTGCCGAGCCTCGAGCAGTCGCAACCCGAAGCCGTGCTGCGCGCGTTCGAGCAGCTCGCCATGTCGGCTCCGCTGCAGCGCGCCGCCAACGAGGGTCGAGTGCGTATGTATCCCGTCGACCTGCTGCACGCGGCGAGCAGCGTGCTGCAGAAGGCGCCGGTCGAGCAAGTGCCCAAGGGCTTTGCCGCGTTCCGCCAGGATCTCGACGACTACCTCGCAAGTTCGGAGTACCTGTCAGCGTTCTTGCACGATTCCTTGCAGCGCGCCCAGTCGCTGCTGACCGAATCCGCCGAGCACGCCCACGGCGCCGAAGCGCAGCAGCTGGGCGAGCGCCTGCAGGAACTCGACGAGCAGCTCGAGTTCGTGGCGAACGAACACAAGCGCGTGCAGCAAGCGCTGCAGCTCGACTGGACCGAAGCGTTTGCGCGCGGCCGGCGCGACACCGAAGCCGAGGTCGAACGCTGCGCGCGCGACGCCGGCGCCAAACTGCTGCGCACGCTCGGCGCGTCGATCGACACGTGGTTCTTGTCGAGCCACAGCCTCGAGTGGCTCGTGCAAGGCCAGTGGACACCGCTCGTGCGCGACTACCGCGAAGAGGTGCTCGCCGCAGGACGCCGTAGCTTCGACCAACTGCTGGGCCAGAACGATGCGGGCCTCGACCTGCCCGACGGGATCCCCGAGCTCCTGCGCCGCGCTGGCGTCGACCTGCGCGCCATCAAGGCGCAGGCCCTGACGGACCTCGGCGCCGTCGTCTGGCACAAGCAAGTGACCGTGCCCGTCTCGGTCGCTGCGATTCCGATCAAGAAGGGCGTGCTGGACCTCGTCTCGTTCCGCTCCGTCGACAAGGTCCGCGAACGCATCTTCGGCCCCGCCACCAAGCCCGACACCAAGATCCCGGGCAGGGAAAAAGCGGCGCGTCTCGGCGAGCCGGGCCGACTGCACCTGCACCAGTGTGTCGCGCAATTCCGCGGCGAACTCGCGCCGCAGACCACCGCGGTGCTGAAAGACTTCTTTGGCGCCAGGCTCCGCGCTGCCGCCCAGGAGGCCATGCGGCAGAAGCTCGCGGCCTACGCGCCGCGGTTGCTGAGCAAGCAAGGCGAACTCGAAGCCGAACGAACGCGCCTCGCCGCAGTCGCCGCGCCTTTGCGGCAACTCGACGAGGCCGCGCAGCGCATCCAGCAACAACTGGGCGCGCTGGGCACGCAGTTCGATCGCGAGATGGCGATTTCTTCGCCAGCCACGGCGACTGTGCCGGCGCCTGACGTTGTGTTGCAGCCGCAACCGCGCCGCGAGCGCGAGCAGGCACCCCAGCCGCGCCGCGAGGGCAAGCGCACGCCGAAGACGACGAACTGATCCGCGACCGACGCGGCCATTGCGATGCGCCACGCCGGCCCTAGCTTCTGCGGTCGATGCCACTCGCTCAACTGCTGCTTCTGCTCGCGTTCGCTCTGGCTTCGTGCGCCTCGAGCGAAGGTGCGGCCACGACGCTCGTCGTCGCCTCCGACCTCGACAACCTGCCGTTCGCCGGAGTCTCCGCCGACACCTCAATTGGCGGCTGAGCTAACGCGCGTCACCGCGGCCGACGCCGCCACAACAACACGTCGTTGGCACCGGAGCGCGACCGCAGCTCCTCAGGCAACAGCATCGGTGCGAAGCCGAGCCCATCGAGTTCGCCCAGGAACGCGTCGTTGCGACCACGCCGCAGCGCGACGTAGACACACTCGGGCGCAGCAGCCCAACCGTGCAGCTCGGGCGATGCGATCTCGCGCGGCGGCGGCGGCTTCTGGCCGGCGAAGAACCACAACCGCGGCATGTCACACGACAGCGTCTCGTGCTGCTTCAGTTGGCCGCCGAGCCAACGACCGAGATCGCGTTCGATCGTGCGGTCGGCCGGTCGCCCGAGCCACAACTTGGCTTCGCTGGCGACGAGCGCGAGCACGAGACACCAACGCCACGGTGCGCGAACGCGGCCGAACAACCAGGCGAAGGTCGCCCCCGCGAACGGCAGCAGCAGCACGCCCAGGCCCGAGACGAAGCGCAGGTTGCTGCGCAGCAGCGGGATCACCACGATCTGCATCAAGAACGGCAACAGCAAGGCGAACTCGAGGCTCACCAGTCGCGGACGATGGCGCCACGCGCCGAGCACCGCGAGCGGGAAGACGAGGTAACCGAGGCCCTCCCACGCGTCGCCGGGCAGCTTGGCGAGTTCGCGCAGGTAGAACAGCACACCGTGTTCGGCACCGCCGACGCCAACCTCCCAGTTGAACACGGCCTTCGGCGTCAGCACGAAGCCTTCGCCGGCGGCGAGGGAACCGAGCGGCAGCAGCATCGCGACGAGGCCCGCCGCGACCGCGTGCGCCAGCAATGCCCGCCACCCGGATCGGCGCGCGTGCCAGAGCATGCCCGCGAGCGCCAGCGCAGCCCCTTCGGGTCGGATCAAGAAGGCGGCCCCGGCCAGGAGTCCACCGATGACGGCGCGCGGCTTCTCGGCAGTCAGCGACGCGGCCCAAGCGAGTACGAACAGGTGGAACGGCCCCTCGGAGAGGCACTCGGCCGGATGCCGCACGAACCAGGCCCCGATCGCGAACATGACGCCGGCCCAGGTCGCCGCCTGCGCGCCGAACAGCCGCTGCGTCGCCAACACCAATGGGATCACCGCGAGCCCACTGCAGCCAGCGGCGACGAGCTGCCCCGCAGCCACCGGGTCAAGGCTGGGCCAGACCTGTAGCACGAGCCCCACGAGCCACGGATACAGCGGATGGAAGACCTGGCGAAAGAGCTGTTCGCCGTGGCCGGCTGCCCACTGCTCGGCCATCCACAGGTAGCTGACGCCGTCGCGGCCTGGCATCGCATGCACCAGGCAACCGATCGCGCGCATCGCCGCGGCCAGCGCCACGATCAGCCACAGTCGACGATCCATGCCCCGCATCGCGCCCTCAGTGCCGGCGATCACGCACCGCCGGCGACCTCGCGAAACTGCTGCAGCGTCGCGCGCACGCGCGCCAGCACCTCGCTACCGGGCAGTCCCGTGAAGACCGAGATCGCGTCGTCGACGCTGGCGACGGAATAGACGCGGAACTCCGCCCTCTCGACCGCCTCGACGACATCGCGGTCGAGCATGAGGTCGCCGACGTTCGCCAACGGCATCACGACGCCCTGCTGGCCCGTGAGACCGCGCGCCCGACAGAGCCGGAAGAAGCCTTCGATCTTCTCGTTGACGCCCGCAACCGCCTGCACTTCGCCCTTCTGGTTGACCGAGCCCGTGATCGCATAACCCTGCTCGAGCGGCACCGTCGCCAACGAACTGAGCAGCGCCAACAACTGCGCCAGCGAGGCCGAGTCGCCCTCGACGCCGTTGTAGAGCTGCTCGAAGCAGATCGTCGCCTGCATGTAGAGCGGCCCTTCGCGGCCGAACTCCTGCAGCAAGAAGCCTTCGAGGATCATGACGCCCTTGTCGTGGATCGGTCCCGACAGGTTGGCTAGTCCCTCGATGTTGACGAGGCCCGAACGCTGCGCCGTCGCCGCCCCCGAGTTGCACGTGATGCGACACGGCCGCCCGAACTCGATCGTGCCAGTGCTGAGCACCGTGAGCGCGTTGATCTGGCCGATCGCACTGCCGCTGGTCGACAGCCGCATGTACCCCGACGCGTAGTCGCGCTCCGTCAGTTCCTGGGGCAGGTCATGGCGCCGCCGCTTTTTGTCCACGGCCTCTTCGATGTGTTCGCGCGTCACCCGCCGCGCACTGGACTGCGCGCAGTGGTGCGACGCCTCGCGCGCGAGGTCGCCGAGTTCGCTGTAGCGCGTGATGAGGCGGTCGCGCCGCCCCGCCGCACGCGCGCCGTACTCGGCCACCGCCGCCATCGCCGCGGGCGAGAACGGTAGCAGCAATTCTCTGCCGACGAGCCACTGCAGGTAGTCCGCGTAGCGCGTCAGGTTCTCCTTGTCGACGGCGATCGTGCTGTCGAACTCGGCGTGGATCTTGAAGATGTGTGGGAACTGCGCGTCCTCGGCCGCCAGCTGCTCGTAGATGCCGGGCTCGCCGATCAGCACGACCTTGAGGTCGATCGGAATCGCTTCGGGCTGCAGCGAACCGGTCGGGGTTCCAGCCCCGGGGTCGAACTCGCGGATCTCGAGAGAGCCTGTCTGCAGCGCGCGCTTGAGCTGCGGCCAAACGCCGTTCTCGCGCGCGACATCGATGCAGCGCAGCACCAGGTAGCCACCTTCGGCCCGCAGCATGGCGCCGGGCAGGATGTTCTGGATGCCGGCGGGCGAACCATCGCCCGGTGCCGTGATCGTGCCGAACAAGTTGGCGAAGGTCGGGTTGTTCTCGATGACGACCGGACACGCCTCGTTGATCGAGGTCTTGGCGATCTTGGCGCCAAACTCGAGGAAGCCCCGCTCGCCCGGCAGCGGTGCCAGCGCCTCGAGCTTCGGCTCGTCGCCGTCGGCCGATTCGATGGCGAGGAAACGGTGCAGATGCCGCTCGATGAACTCACTGGCCGCATCGAGCCAGTCGGCGACCTCCGTCTGCGGCCAGCGGCGCGAGAAGGCCTTGGTCTGCGCCTGCATGACCTTCCACGCCAACGGCTGGTCCATGGCGCGCAGTTCGGCTGTGACCCGGGCCTGCTCCTCGCGCACGCGTTCGTTGACCTCGTCGAGTCGATCGAGCAGCTGCTCGCGTTGCTGCAGCAGCCGCGTGCGGGTCGCGTCGTCGACCTTGCCCTCGATGGCCAGCACGGACAGCGCGTCGACCGTGATCGGTTCGCCGTCGACGACCGGATAGATGTCGGCCGTGGACGCGCCGCTCTGCGCCTGGA
>JBDSBS010000100.1:0-8754 GCA_039921435.1 Planctomycetota bacterium
CGTGTTGGCGAAGGCACCCAAGGCGGCTCTCGAGATGGAGGCCAACCTGCTGCGCGGCGAGCAGCGGTTGCCCGTCACGATTTCTCCGTACACGATCGTCGAAGGCGTGGGGCGCGGCGGCAAGTCACCGCGGGTCGGCGTTCCTGGCAAGGCAGACATCGACAGGGTGCAGAAGGGCTATGAATCGTACGCGGAGTTGTCCAAGTCGATCAACCAGCTCAAGGGCTTGGCCAAGGACGAGAAACAGCTGCGCAAGCTCGCGACGCAGCTGGCTTTGGCCATCAAGCAAGCCGCCTCGAACCTGAAGGCGGGATTGCAGGATCGCCTGAACACGATCGTGAGCGGCGACGCCGCCAAGCTCGGCGCAATTCACGCGGCGGCAAAGGCGTTGAAGGACGAGTTGGAGGCGCTACAGGCAACGTGGAAGACCTTCGCGGACGGGGCGCCGGCGGCCGACCCGATTACACTGGCCAGGTCCGTGTCGACGCTGGCGCGTCAACTCGAAGCCCCATCGCTGCAAACGAAGATCACGACCTTCGTCGACAGCCTCGCCGGCATTCCTGTTGACCTCGATCTGGCCACCAAAGAGCTGCTGCGCGACACAGGCCAGCAGCTCGCCAAGGAGAAGGACGCGCTGCTGGGTGTCTTGAAGGGTGTGCCGGGCGTCGGCGGTCTCGCCAACGCGCTCTCCGCACTGCAGTCGTTGGCCCAGACGCAGACCTTCGGGGGTCTGGAGCCTGGCACCATCACGTCGAATCCGATGGGCCTCGGACTTGCGGAAGCAGGTGTGGTCGACCTCGACCAGACACCAGCCGAAGCCGGCGATCGCCTGGAGGTCACCTACAGGCTGACGAACAACCCGAACGCGCTGGAGGCCGACCAACGCAAATACGTAAGCCACGAATCGCTGGACGTGCGCAAGTTCGGCTACTACTCGACCCTCAAGAGCCAGATCTTGTTCTACGACCGTTTGCACGACGGCTCGTCGATCTACAGCGCGGCGCCGGGGATCTCGTACAACCTGCACTACCGGCCAAACGAGGCGCAGGGCTTTTGCGACGTGGTCGCGCCCGGTCTCGGCGTCAGTGTGTCCGCACCCAACTTCGAGAACGGCACGGAGCTCGCGATCGGTGCGCAACTGACCCTGTTCAATGACATGGTGCAGATCGGCTACGCCTACAACATCAGCGTCGACGATCGGCACGAGATGTTCTTCTTCGGGCTGGACCTGATCTCGGTGTTTCAGGGTTTGAAGTAGAGAAAGGGTGACCCCGGCTGCTATCGCGTGCGCCGCCAAACCTCACTGGCTAAGGTCGTTCGTCCAAACCCAGTCCAAACCCTAACCGGAGCAGTCATATGGCCGACTATGCAGCAGATCTGAAGAAGTACACGAGCAACGTCAACGAGAAAGCGATCGCGGGCCTCGTCAAGCACTTTGGCATCGCCTTGCGCGAGGGCAGCGACGCCTCGTTCGTATCCGTGTCGGACAAGGCAGAGCTCGATCGAGTGCGCGACGGCTTCCTCAAGAAGAAGTGCGCGATGACCAATCCCGACGCCGAGCTCGACACCGCGATCAAGGCCGTCGGCGAGCAGATGAAGGCGGAGAAGCGGAAGCTGCGGGTGACGTTCTGCTACCTGCTCGCCGAGAAGTTCGGCAAGCTCGGTCTGTTCGGCGGCTGATCGCGCGCGACGGCCGCGGAACTGGCCCGATCAACATCCTGGCCAACATCGACCCTGATGCAGGCATCAAAGACTTGGTCGTACTCTGCATCGCCCTCAAGAAGACACTGCTCGCCATCAAGGTCGACGAGACCGAGAGTTGGATCGACAAGCGGCCCTGCATTGTGCTCGACTACAGCAAGACGTCGTTCCTGGCGCGCAAGATCCGCGACGAGATCCGCTTGGTGCGACCCGGCCTCTACCTGGACAAGGTCTGGTGGGGACGCACGCGGCTGCTCGACTTGTGATGGCAAGACCGGCCTCGGCGATGTCGGCCGCAACGGCACCTACCTCGTCTTTCGGCAGTTGGCGCAAGACGTGCGCGGGTTCTGGCGATTCCTCGGTGGTAGGGTAGAGCGATGATCAAGATCACCGTGAACGACAACGGCCCGCTTCGACTCGAAGGCGAGATGACCCTGTGTGATGCGACCGGCAAGGCGTTCGGCCTCGGTGGGCGCACCGTCGTCTCGCTGTGCCGATGTGGCCATTCGGAGAACAAGCCGTTCTGCGACGGGCAGCATGCGCGCAAGGGCTTTCAGTCCGCATGCCCCGCGCGCGACCTGCCGCCGCCGAAGCCTAAGGTGTAGCCGCGCATGCCATTGGCCAGCACGGTGGATGCCTGTCGATGCGCGCCATGATCCGCGAACGTGACGCCGATCAGTCCTGGGCGGCGCCTGCGGCGCACGTCAGCGACTGACAAGTCGCAGCACGTAATGGTGGCCTTCGTCGGGCAGGGCAAGCTTGGCCCCGGTGTGCGGCGCGAACGTCAGTTGCAGCGACGTGCCGTCGACGACCCAGTCGGCGAGTGGCAGTTCGACGTTCACCCACGCCGTGCCACGAAACGACGCGCTTTGGCCCACGAGTTGTCGCTCGGGATCGCCCGAATCCGTGACCGCAATGTCTCGCCCCACGCTCTCGGTATCGAATGGGAACGACAACCGGCGGTCGCCGACTTGCCAATGAACCTGCCCCGCAAACTTGCCGCGCACCATCGCGCCAAGCGTCAACTTCTCGCCAACGTCGAACGCCATCAGCGTGTAGCGAATGCCGTCGCGTTCGTGGTGGAGCCGCAGCGTCTCGGCGACGAAGCCTGGGGTTTCGACACGGGCGTCGCCAGCGGCAAACACCGGCACGGGCGCGTCGGGACCGACTTTGGTCGCTGTGTTCGTGCTGGCGCAGCCCAAGAAGAGTCCGAAGACGAGCGGGAGTACGCACAACTCGATTCGTACCATGGGTTCAGCGTAGGCCTCGAGATGCGGGCTGGCGAGCGACACGCCGACAGTGTTCCGGCGAGAGCCACCGTTCGGGCCGTTCCGGCGCCAAGAGTGGCAGCGTGCGCGGCCTTGGGCTCTAATGCCCGGTCCCCTCACAACCCCCTCAAAGGAGTCAGCGATGTGCACAGGATCCGCTTCGACCACACCCAACGCCGGCCTGCACGAGCCCCAACGTTCGTTGCCGCGCATCAGTGACCCGGCGCCAGACTTCAAGACGGTCACCACGCACGGCGAGATCCAGTTCTCCGAGTGGCAGGGCAACAGCTGGGCGATTCTCTTCTCGCACCCGGCCGACTTCACGCCCGTCTGCTCGACCGAACTGACCGAGCTGGCCAAGCGCAACAAGGAGTTCGAGTCGCGCAACTGCAAGCTGATGGGCGTGTCGATCGACAGCATCCACAGCCACCTCGCCTGGGTGGAGAACCTCGCCAAGATCATGGACACGCGGCTGAACTACCCGCTGGTAGCCGACAGCGATCGCAAGGTTGCCGAGCTCTACGGCATGATCCACCCCGGGGAGTCGACCACGGTGACGGTGCGCGCACTGTTCGTCATCGACCCCAAGCACATGATCCGCGCGATCATCTACTACCCGCTCAACGTCGGCCGCAACGTCGACGAAATCGTGCGCGTGCTCGATGCGCTGCAGACTGCGGACGGCAACGGGGTCGCGTGTCCCGTCAACTGGAAGAAGGGCGACAAGGTCATCGTGCCGCCGCCCAAGTCCGAAAAGGAAGTGCTCGCGCGCGCTGCGCTCAAGGACGTCGAACGGCTCGACTTCTATCTGATCAAGAAGAGCTTGTGACCGCGGGGCGCGCGCAGGGCAGGCTGTTGGCGCGCCAACCGACCATGCCGTCGTTGACGTTTGCGAGCTGCGTGAAGCCGGCAGTGAGCAGCAGTGCTGTGGCAGCTGTGCTGCGGTAGCCCGTCTCGCAGATCACGCACGTTGGTCGGTTGCGATCTAGCGCCGCGAGCGTCGCGCAATAGGCGAGTTCGGGGCCGAGTTCGGCGTGCACAGCGCCGGTTACATGGCCGGCGGCGAACTCGGCTGGACGGCGAACGTCGATCACTTGCCACGCGGGTGTAGCCTCGAGGTCCACGAACAACTCGACGGCTTCGATCTGGCGCAGCTTCGCTGGCGATGCGGGTCCGGCCGCGGTCCAACCGACGAGGCGTTCGTTGCCGATGCGTAGCAGGCGCTTCCTGATGTCGTCGGCCTGCTCGGCCGTCGTCGTGTGCACGACGACGTCGCGATCGAGTGGCAACAAGGCGCCGCACCACGATTCGAACGTGCCGCGCAGCCCGAGGTTGATCGAGCCGAGCCAGTGGCCGGCCGCGTGCTGGGCAGCCGAACGGCAGTCGAGCATGGTGGCGCCGCGGGCCAGGGCGCGTTCGGCAGCTTCGGCATCGATCTGAACGAGATCGGGCAGTTCGGCGACCAGCCGTGGCCCACGGCGGTTCTGAGCTGCAGCGGCAGCAAAGTAGCGCGGTGCGGGTCGTTGGTTGGCGATCAGTTGCGTAGCGAACGTTTCGGGATCGCGCACGCCGAGCGCCCAGTTGCCAATTCGCTGCAGGCCGATCGTCGACGATTCCTCACAGCCGATCGCGGTGCCACACGCCGAACCGGCGCCGTGAGCGGGCCACACCTCGGTGCTGTCGGGCAGCTTCGCGAGCCGCTCGTGCAAGCTGTGCCACAACGTCTTCGCCATGGCTCGCGGTGAGAGACCACGCGCCGCGACCAGATCGGGCCGGCCGACGTCGCCGAGGAACAGCGTGTCGCCGCTCAGCAGCTTGGCTGGTGTGGCATCGGGTGTGCGAAGCAGGAAGCTGACGCTCTCGGGTGTGTGTCCCGGCGTTGCGATCACGGTGATGCGGCTGTCGCCGAGCGTCAGTTCGTGCCCGTCGTCGAGCCGCGTGCATGGCAACTCGCCGTCGAAGGCAGCGCCCATGCCGATCTGGGCACCGGTGGCCGCGCGCAGCTCGGCAAGCCCGGCGACGAAGTCGGCGTGCACGTGCGTAGCGAGCACCCAACGCAGGCGCAGGCCGTGCTGCTTGCAGATGGCGAGGTACTCGTCGATGTCGCGGCGCGGGTCGACGATGGCGGCTTCATCGCCGTCGGCAAGGACGTAGGAAGCCTGAGCGAGTGAGTCGAGGTAGCAGCGGCGAAACAGCATCGAAGCATGGTAGCAGGTTCGCGACCTGCCACGCGCGCGGGCGGCGTACGCGGATCGGACGTGTATCTCGAGGCGTCACGAGACGCTGCGGCCGTGCATCGTCGTTGCCGTCCCGTTCGACTGAGCAGCCATACTGCGCTTTCTCCCGAACCTGCTGTTGGCCGCCGCGGCGATCGCGCAGGTTCCGCTGCCGCAGCGCTATGTCGACGCTGGGGTGCTGCGTTGGGGAGCCGATGCCGAGGGTGGTGCACCGTGTGCCAACAGCAGCTGGCGGTCGCGCGGTCGCGGTCGGACAGCAACCCCGAGGTGTCGTCGCTGACCGACCTGCTCGAAGGCTTGGAGCGGTACGTCGTCGTCTACCAGCGTGCGATTCCGCCGATTGGCATCATCGCGCCGGCGCACGACGACATCGTCGGCCAGTTGTTCACGGGCACGACTTCGCAGCCCGGGGAGATCAACCTCAGCTCGCTGCTCAACACGACGGGCCTCGAGAGCCAGCTGAACCCCAGCGTCGACAAGCGTCGACACCGACTGCACCGACGGCACCCGCTTCGCCATCGGCTTCAGCGCAGCGCCGTCGATCTTCGGGCTGGACATAGTGCCATACCTCGCCACCGTGCACGTCATCAACGACACGTTGGGTGTGACATCCTACCCCGAACCGACGAACGCCTACGGCGGCCTTGACGATCACGTGCGCGTCACCTCGGAACGCAGTGGCGGCACGTTCTCATCCCGCTACATGCCGGTGTGGGATGTCTCGACGAACCCGCCCTTCGCCCCGAGCGTCGGGGCGCATGGCGCCTGCTACTATGGGCACACGAACCTCTCTCCGGCTTCGTACTTCAACAATGCGCTGCCCGGTTGTGCCAGCCTCATGCTGACCCCGTCCGGGCTGCCGGCACTCTCGAATGTGTTCTTTCTCCATCATCGCCGCATCGTGGTAGCATCCGTCATGGCTGGCCTCCGTTTTGAGCCTGTAGAGATCGTGCTGCTTGCGGGCGTGGCTGGTGCTCCGTTCCCGCCCGCCATCCCCGCCAATTGCAGCCTCGCCGGGTTCCTCATCTGCGTGCAGGGGCGCCTCGACCGACGGCATCTCGATCCTCGTCACGAACGCCCTCGACGTCGTCGTCGGAACCTGACGCGGTCGGATGAAGCCGGCCACTGCGTCGGTGGGTTCGTTCCGGCCGCGGAGGAAGTGCTGACGTCGTGGCGCAGTCGCGCGCGTCGCGGCTACTTCTGCGTTTCGAACGACCCGCCGACTCGAGAGAGCAATGGCGCGGCGGTATGTGGGGCGCTACGAGGACTTGGTGACACCTCATCGCATGACTTCACCGAGCACAGACATGCCATCCTCGTGGCGAGATTACGCCGTCATCTTCCTCATGAGCTGCGCGGTGATGCTGTTTCAGATCGCCATCACCAGGGTTCTGAGTGTCATCGTCTGGTACCACTTCGCGTTCCTCATCATCTCCATAGTCATGCTGGGCCTCGGCGCGCCCGGTGTCTGGTTTGCCCTGATTCGTCGGCCGCAGCGGTTCCTGCTGCCGTGCCTTTGGCTCGGTGGCGCCTGTTTGCCGGCAGCCGTCATTTGCCTGCTCAGCTTCGGGGCCGAGTTGATCGGTCAGTCGGTGCTCTACCTGATCGCCTTCGTGCTGCCCGCAATGCTGGCGCTCGGGGCCGTGGTCTGCCTGCTGCTGATGAAGGCAACCGACGCGGCGATCTCACGCATGTACGGCATCGATCTGCTCGGCGCCTGCACGGGCGCGCTGCTGATCGTGCCGCTACTGAACACCGTGCCGACCCCACACCTCATCGCCGGCTCGGGCTTGCTGCCGTTGCTCGGCCTCGCGCTCTATCCGGGTCGTTGGCGCCCGGTGGCCGCAGCGACCGCTGTGGCGATCGTCGTCGTGATGGCAGCGACAGACTGGCTCTCGGTTGGCCGCAACAAGGTCTACGACGAGCGCGTCATCCGGCCCATCTACGAGAAGTGGACCCCGACCGCGCGCATCACCGTGTTCGACGAGTCGTTCTTCTATCTGGACAGCTACCCCGGCGGCTTCGGCTGGGGCTTGGGCACCAAGAATCCCGGTGAGCACAAAGTTCGTCAGTACTGGCTCGAGCAAGACGGCTCCGCTGGCACGCCTATCACCGAATTCCATGGCGACCTGAGCAAACTCTCGCACTTGCTCTTCGATGTCACGACCATCGGCTACCAGGCACGGCAGGCCCGGCGCGTCGCCATCGTCGGTGGCGGTGGCGGCCGCGACATCCTGTCGGCACTCGTGAGCGGCGCCGATGACATCGAGGTCATCGAGATCAACCCGCACACGATCGAAGCCGTATCGACACGGTTCGCGGCCTTGTCGGGCGACATCTACCATGCGCCGGGCGTCACCGCCTTTGCGGCCGAGGGACGCAGCCACTTGACGCACTCGCGCGGTGGCTTCGACTTGATCCAGATCTCGCTGATCGACAGCTGGGCGGCGAGTGCGGCCGGCGCGTTCGCTTTGGCCGAGAACAACCTCTACACGATCGAGGCATTCCAACTGTATCTCGACCGACTTGGCGACGAGGGCCTGCTGTCGACGAGTCGCTGGATGGTGGAGATGCCGCGGCTACTCGTGCTGGCGCACAGCGCCCTCGCGGCTTCAGGAGTCGCACACCCAGAGCAGCACATGCTGCTGACCCATGCCCAGGGCACGGGCACCCTGCTGCTCAGCAAGAGCCCCTTCTCCGTCGACGTTCGCAAACGAGTGCGAGAGGTGTGTGCTTTGCGCGGCTTCGAGACCATGGATCTGAATGACACGAGGGGTTCCGAATGGCTCGGCATGCCCGCGCGCATCGCCGCCGGCGACTACAACGATCTCGTTCGAATCGGCCTGAGCACGGTGGCACCGGTCGACGACAGCCCGTACTTTTTCCACACGTTCTCGCCGTTCTCGGCGTCGGAGCCACCCGACCTGGCGAAACTCGCGGGTGGGCTGTCGACCAACGTGCAGGCCCCGCGCGTGCTGCAACAGGCAATGCTGTGGGTCACGGGCCTCGCCATGGTGCTGTTTTTCCTGCCGTTCGTACATGCGCGGCTGCGTCGGCGAACGAGCGCGACTGCGGCCCCGGCACCACGGCTCCGGGCAACGATCTACTTCGCCGCCATCGGCGCTGGCTTCATGCTGTTCGAGAACATGCTCGTGCAGAGGTTCGTGCTCTACCTCGGGCACCCGAGCTACGCCGCGACGGTCATCCTGGCGGCCCTGCTGCTGGGCATGGGTCTCGGCTCAACCGTTGCGACGAAGTTCGGCGTGCACCGCCTGCAACGGCTCGGCGTGCTCGTGCCGCTGCTGCTGGTGGTCTTGGTGGCGGCGACGCCATCGCTGTTCACAGCCACCCTCGGCTTGCCACTGGGGCTACGCATCGCTGCGAGCCTGCTGTTGCTGGCGCCCGCCGGCGGCATGCTGGGTCTGTTCTTCCCCTTGGGCATGCTGCACTTCGGCGACGCCATGAAGCCGTGGTACTGGGCCATCAACGGCGCCTTTGGCGTCGTTGCCAGCGTGATGTCGCTGGCTCTGTCGATGGAGTTCGGCTTC
>JBDSBS010000101.1:0-2731 GCA_039921435.1 Planctomycetota bacterium
CGACCGCATCAATCACGCATTCGCCTTTGCCGCGAAGCATCACGATCGTCAGGTGCGCAAAGGGACCCGGCTTCCCTACCTCACGCACCCAGCCAACGTGGCGGTCATCCTGACGCGATACGACCAGGACGAGGCCACGATCGTCGCCGGTATCCTGCATGACGTGATCGAAGACTGCGTGCGGGATGGCTACACGCGCGACATGCTGGAGCAGCGCATCGGTGACAAGTTCGGTGCGGAGGTGCTCGAGACGGTGCTCGCCGTCACGCATCGCCAAGTGGACGAAGAAGGTGTCGAGCTGTCGAGCGAAGAGCGGAAGGACGACTATCTGGCGCGGCTCGCCGCGGCGACGGAGTCGGCACGCTGGGTCTGTGCCGCCGACAAGGTGCACAACGGCAACTCGATTCTCGCGGATCTCAATCGCACCCTCGATCCCGACACCGTTTGGTCCCGTTTCAACGTGGGCCGGCTCGGAACGGTACGGTGGTACCGCCGCGTCCACGACCGGCTGCACGAGCTGAACTTCAACGCGCCGATCATGAACGAGCTTGGCGAAGTCGCCGAAGGACTGGAACGCTTCGGGAAATAGCCGCCGCCAGCGGCTAGACGCCCGCCAGTTCCGTTGGTGCGGCTGCTGGATACGTTCGGGCAACGTAATCCTCGAGGATGACGAGAAACTCCTGCACGATGCGATCGCCCTTGAGCGTCGTGAGCAGCTTGCCATCCATGTAGACCGGCGCCTTCGGCTCCTCGAACGTTCCCGGAAGCGAGATGCCAAGGTTGGCGTGCTTCGACTCCCCTGGCCCGTTCACAATGCAGCCCATCACCGCCACGTTCATGTTCTCGACGCCCGGACGGCTTGTCCGCCACACGGGCATCTGCTCGCGGAGATACGTCTGGATGTCTTCTGCCATGTGCTGGAAGAAGGTCGAGGTCGTGCGGCCACAGCCAGGACATGCCGTGACCTGGGGCGCGAAGTTCCGGAGCCCGAGCGACTGGAGGATCTGCTGGGCGACGAGCACTTCCTCCGACCGGTCTCCATTGGGCTTCGGCGTCAGCGAGACACGAATGGTGTCGCCGATGCCGCGGGACAGCAGGATGGAGAGCGCAGCGGCGCTGGCCACCTGCCCTTTCATTCCCATTCCGGCCTCGGTCAACCCGAGATGCAAGGGATAGTCGCAACGCTCGGCGAGCCGTGAATACACCTCGACGAGATCCGGCACGTGGGAAACCTTTGCCGAGATCAGGATGCGATCGTGGCCCAGACCGACTTCCTCGGCCAGCTCTGCCGAGCGCAGCGCCGAGGCGAGCATGGCCTCGATGTAAACGTCCTTCGCCGTGCGCGGCGAGCCGGCACGCGCGTTCTCGTCCATCATCAGCGTGAGCAGATCCTGGTCGAGCGAGCCCCAGTTCACGCCGATGCGAACCGGCTTGCCGTGGTCGACAGCGATCTGGACGATGGTGCGGAAGTTTTCGTCGCGCCGCTTGCCGCCCACATTGCCGGGGTTGATCCGGTACTTGGCCAGCGTCCGCGCACACTCCGGAAACTTTGCCAGCAGCAGGTGGCCGTTATAGTGGAAGTCGCCGATGATGGGAACGCTCACACCCATGTCGGCGAGCCGCAGCACGATCTCCGGTACGGCGGCGGCGGCTTCTTCGTTGTTGACGGTCACGCGAACGAGCTGCGAGCCTGTCTCCGCCAGCGCGGCCACCTGGGCCGCGGTGCCGGCCGCGTCCGCGGTGTCCGTGTTCGTCATCGACTGGACGACGACGGGATGTATCGACCCCACGGGAACGGAGCCGACGAACGCGGAAACTGTGGTACGGCGAGGTGCGAAGGACACGAGACCGGGCGGCAGGAGACGGCAGGCGATTGCAGAAATCTAGCGCCCCCGTTGAGGTGCGTGCAGCGCACGGCACGGGGGTGGCATAAGTTGGTACCGGCGCGCCCGACGAACGGGCACCAAGAGCACGCGACCAAGAGCACGCGACCAAGGAGCCGTCATGGACGACGATCGAGTAGAGCCTGCAGCCCCAGTCCCCCCGCCGAAGAAGCCGCGGAAGCGAGGGCCTCTCATGATCCTCGGGCTCGTGCTGCTCGTGCCGCTGCTGTTGCTGGCGGTGTGGACGGCGATCACGCTCAACTGGAGCTATTCGGAGGGAACACGTTCCGGATATGTCCAGAAGTTTTCAAAGAAGGGATGGCTCTGCAAGACGTGGGAGGGCGAGCTCGCGATGGGCAACATCCCCGGCTCGGTGCCGCAGCTCTTCATCTTCACCGTCCGCAGTGACAGCCTGGCCACGGAGCTCACGAAGAAGATGGGCTCGCGGGTCTCGCTGGCGTACAAGCAGCACAGAGGCATTCCCACGTCGTGCTTCGGGGAGACGGGTTACTACGTGACCGGGGTGACGGCAGGCCCCTGATTGGGACCGGGCGCGACTATTGACCCGCAATTTCGGTGTTGCTACGTTTGCCGCTAGACAATCAGCATCTGAGGAGTGGGACATGCGTACCACAGGCAAAGTGAAATGGTTCAACGACGCGAAGGGCTTTGGCTTCATCACCCCGGACAATGGGGAAAAGGATTGTTTCGTGCACTACAGCGCCATTCAGGGTGACGGCTTCAAGTCGCTGGCCGAGGGTGATGCTGTGCAGTTCGACATCGTGCAGGGCGCCAAGGGCCCCGCAGCCGAGAACGTCTCGAAGGCCTGAGTCGCGCTCTCGCTCGTG
>JBDSBS010000102.1:0-3716 GCA_039921435.1 Planctomycetota bacterium
GGCGTCCTGGACCTCGGGTCGGAAGCGCGCGCCGGACGATGGCGCCGCGGGCGCTGGGTACCATTGCCCATCCATCTCGACGCCGCGACAGAGCCGCAGCTCGGCTGCACCGCCGCGAAAGATGCGCAGGTAAGCCCGCGCGATCTGCATGGTCGTCGTCTGGAGTTCGTAGCCAAAGCTGAACGAGATCGCGCTGTTGGCGCGGAACGACCGGATCGGAGTTCGCGGATCGAACGAGCGCGAGTTGGTGCCACCCACGTGCTCGTGCGGCAGGTTGAGCCCGAGCGACGTGCCTACGCCGTAGAAGCGCATGTAGTCGTGCCACTGCTCGCGACCGAGCCCGAGGCCCACGTAGCTGGCGCCGATGTTCGAGCTGTTGACGATGATGCCGTGCGGCGTCAAGTGACCGCACGTGTGGTCGTCGCGCACCGGCCGGGCGCGGCCAAGCGAGCCGATGACTCCCTGATAGGTGGCGCTGCCCGGGCTGCAGTCGTACTCGTGTGACCAGTCCACCACACCCGCTTCGGACGCGTAAGCCAACACGAGCGGCTTGACGATGGAACCCGGCTCGAACAGGCACTGATAGGGCGTGAACGAAGCCACTTGCCCGCGCTTCTCGTCGCGATGCCAAGAAGCCGCGGCAACGACGTCGCCCGTCGCGATCTCGACGAGCACCAGCGCACCCCACTTGGGAATCCGCGATGTGCCGTCGCGCGAGCCGGCCTCGGCCTGCTCCGTCAACTCGCGCACGGCGGTGCGCTGCAGTTCGATGTCGATCGTGGTGTGCAGCACGGGGGCTACGTGTGCCTGGTCGAGCGCAGCCAGGAAGTAGGGCCGTCCCTTGCCGTCCTTGAGGAAGCGGCGCACCGAGCTCTCGTCCGGATCGAGCGCCAGGAAGGACTCCAAACCACAGACGCCGAACGTCTGCAACGACGGCACCGTCGCACCTGGCTGTGTGTCCCAGCGAGTGTCCGTGTGCCCGACCAGCCCGAAGGTGAGTTCGCGATCGGGGTACACACGGTGGTACGAACGCAGGAAGTCGAGCGTCGGGGCATCGGGGCGATGCGCCAGTTCGTGCAGGGCATCGACGACCGAGAGCACGTCGACGTCGGTCGCGACGAGCACGTCCGCCTGCCGCGGGTGGCCGCTGGGCAGCGGTCCTGTGGTCGGCAACGCCGCCAATTGGAAGTCGCGCGCCAGGGTCTTGCGCAACCGCACCACGTGTTGGGCCCGAGCCTCCGCACGATCGGCAAGATCGGGGTCATCGACGAGGGCGAAGGAGAGCTCCTCGACTAGATTGCCCAAGTAGGAGCGGAACGCCTCGACGCCGGCGCGGTGCTTGCTCGGCACCGTGATGCGCGCCCGCACCTCGTAGCTCTCGCAATCGATCGCCAGGATGCTGCCGTTGCGATCGACGATCGAGCCGCGCGGCGCCGGCACGTTCTCGCTGCGTTTGGCCTGCCGGTCCGCCGTCGTGGGCAGTAGCCGCAAGGGTGGACGATCACCGCGATCGAGCGTCCCGGCCTGCGCCACCTGCAGCCACGCGAGCCAGCCCGCCAAGAACACCGGCACCGCCCCCAGCACGCCGAAGGCAAAGCGCACGCGCACGAGTTCGCCGACCTTCATTGGAGCTGCTCCTGCCGCCGCGCGGCCTCGGCCAGCAAGTGCTGCCAGTGCACGGCCGCCAGTCGCTCGGGCGCACCGTCAGCGAGCCGATCCACCGACAGCCGCCGCAATTCTACGACGCGGTCGCTGACCTCTCGGTAGACGCGTTCGACGGCGTGGCGGCAGCGCGCGTTGTCGGCACGGATCGCCGCCGTGCCGATCGCCAGCGAAACCGCCAGCGCAAACAGCAATCCTGCCAATAGCCACCTCATGCCGCCACCTCGGGCCGAATGCCACACCGCAGCTTCGCGCTGCGAGCCCGCGCATTGCGGCGTACCTCGTCGGGAGCCGCTTCGATGGGCTTCTTGGTGATCACCTTGCAATGGGCGCGCAGGAAGTGTTTGGCAATGCGGTCCTCGAGCGAATGGAACGAGATAACAGCCAGACGCCCGCCGGGCACCAAGCAATCAACTGCTTCCGCGAGTCCACGCCGCAGTTCGCCGAGCTCGTCGTTGACGACCATACGAATGGCCTGGAACGTGCGCGTCGCTGGGTGAATGCGTGCGTAGCGCGCGGCCGCCGGCATTGCTTGCACGACGAGGTCGGCGAGCTGCGCCGTTCTGACGATCGGGGTGCGGTGCCGCACTTCGACCAAGCGGCGCGCAATGCGACGGCTGTGACGCTCCTCGCCAAACTCGTAGATCGCATTGGCGAGTTCTGGCTCGGAGACCGTGGCGAGCCAGTCGGCCGCCGTCATCGGTGCCGAGCCGTCCATGCGCATGTCGAGAGGCCCATCGGCCATGAATGAAAACCCCCGCTCAGGGCGATCCAGCTGCAGAGAACTCACACCGAGGTCGAGCAGCACGCGATCGCAGCGGGACTGACCGTTCGCCGCCAACGCCTCGCGCATGCTCACGTAAGAGAGGTGGTGCAGCGAGACCCTGGCCCCTGCGCCGGCCGCCGCGACGTCGTCCGTCAAAGCAGCCCGCGCAGAGGCCAGAATCTCGCTGTCCCGATCGAGTCCTACCAGCAAACCGGTCGAACCGATGGCCCGCGCTATTGCCCTCGCGTGCCCACCGGCTCCGACCGTACCATCGACGACCACGAGTCCTTCGCGGAGCTCGAGGATCGCCATCACCTCGCGCAGCAGCACGGGCTCGTGCACAGGTTGCCTAGACCTGTGCCCACCCTCGCTGCTACCGTTCGTGCCTGTCTCGTCCATGCGCCACTTCCCTTGACCACCCTGCAGCAGTCGCAGAACGCGCACCCTGACCGCGGGTGCGCCAGCACGTTTCGCCCACGACGATCAGGACTCGTTCACGGGCATCGATGGCTTGGTAGGACCAACCAAACTGGCAAAGAGCGTCTCTTCTTCGGGGCTCGCTTCGGTCAGTGCTGTGTCGAGATTGAGCGGCGACCAGATCTCGGTGACCCGGCCCGTTCCAACCAAGACGACAGGCTGACTTGCAGCGAGCCCCGCGTACTTGAGCAACGGCTCGGGGATGCGGATCCGCCGGTTGCCGTCAGGCACGACCGCCTCCGAGTGGCCGAGAAACCGTCGACACAGAGTGCGGTGGGCGCGGCTGCCAGGTACGGCCCTACCAATTCTGTCGACGAGTTCTCGGAACCCTTCGGAGTCGTGCAGGAGCAGACAGCGGTCCAATCCGGCGGTCAGGTGGAACTTCCAGTGGCTCTTCGGAACCTCGTCCAGGATCCGACTCGGCAGGATCAACCTGCCTTTGTCGTCCAGGCCGTGCTCCGAGCTGCCAAAGTAGGTCACCATCGCACCGCATCGGGGCTGCTGAGAGCCCCATGTCGCTCGTCACACTACTGCGCCAGAAACCACAGTCAACCCTGTTCCACCACGTTACACCCCCCAAAAACCACTCAGATCCACTGGCCCGGGTTTGCGGTACATTCCATGGTGTCGAAAGTAGCGCGGCGCCACAACTGGCTGCGGTCCAGACTCTCAGACTCGCGGCGCACTTTTTTGCTTTCCTTCCTCTCAGTCCCCTGCTCCCCATCCGCACAGGCTCCCTCATGCGCTCCATTCTGGCTCTGCTCTCTCTCGCCGCACTCGCGCTGACCAGCTGCTCGGGCGTCGAACTCGT
>JBDSBS010000103.1:0-7042 GCA_039921435.1 Planctomycetota bacterium
GTCGCTTCCTGCTCGCGGCGAGCACGAGTGGCAGTGCAGATCTTGTCGACGTGGGAGCAGAACCGAAGAACTGGGCGCTGCTGCGCGGTCATTCCGGGCCAATCCGGACCGCTACGATGAGCCGTGACGAACAGTGGGTGGCGACAGGGTCCACAGACAAGACCGTGCGGATCTGGCCGACGGCACCCTTGCCGTTTCTGGCCAGCCTGAACCTGCCAAACCCACCACCAGAATTGCTCGATTCGCTGGTTCGATCACCCGGGCGATGACGCCGCTCTTCACGGCTCGGCCAGCAGGCCGGCAGGCAGCTTGTGGTCGCGCAAACTGTCCAGCAACCGGCTCCAACGCTTGGCCGCGGCTTCGATCGAAAGGCCGAGCATCTGCGCAACTTCGGCATGCGGTCGCTCTTCGAGCCCGCGCAGTTGGAAGACCCGATGATCGACCGCATCACACCGTTCCACCGCAGCCAACAGGTGCCCGATGGCCTCATTGCGCACCAGCTGACCCGTGATGCTGGTCACGGTGTCGGTGATCGACTGCATCGCTCGGCCAATGCTCGATTCCCCGTCCGCCGCGCGAACGCGGGCCAGCCGCAAGCTGCGCGCCCGCAATTCGAGCAACACGTTCGCCGCGATGCCAAACAGCCACGTGCGGAACCGCGACAGGTTTGCATCGAACCTTGCCTGATTGGTGAGAGCCCTCAACCACACTTCTTGTGCGATGTCTTCCACTTCAAACTTTGCCCCGGTCACACGCGCAGTCTTCCATCGCAGCCACGTGATCAAGGCAGCCGCATTCGCAAGGTATTCGGCGGCAAAGCCGTCCGAGCCCCGTCCTGGAGCCGGGGGCGACGCACCACTCATGGCATCTCCGTTCGCATGAGCACCGAGCCTACCCGCATCGGCGGCCGAACGCGCCAAGGTCGCGGTGCACACGAGTCGAAGGCCACATGTCGCCACCGAGACCTCCGTCAGGAACGGGCTCGAGGGCCGAGGATCAGCCTTGCATGGTCCGCCGTTGCCAATAGATTCCGGCCAACCACTTCCCGGAGAGTCTCATCGTGGCGACCCGTTCCTACTCGCTGCCCGTCGGCGCACTCGTCGGGCAGACGATCGGCATCTACCTGCGCAACGCCGTCCCGTTTCTCGTCCTCAGTGCGATCGTGTTGGCGCCATGGATCGCCCTGCGCATCGCCCTCGAGGACACCATGTCGCGACCCGAAAACAAGGCGCTGCCGCTGCTGCTCACGCTGGTGAAAATCCTGCTCACGAACATCCTGACGGGCGCAGTGACGTTTGGTGTCGTGCAGCAGCTGCGGCAAAAGCCGGCCGGCATCGGCTCCGCCATCAGCCAAGGGCTGTCGTCGTTCGGGCGCGTGCTCGGCACCAGCCTTCTGTGCGGCATCCGCATCGGCGTGGGACTCTTGCTGCTCGTGATTCCGGGCATCTACGAGAGTGTGCGCCTCTTCGTCGCCATCCCGGCCGCGGTCATGGAGGGCAAGAGCGGCGGGCGCGCAATCGAGCGCAGCGCGACTCTGGTGCGCGGATCGGGCTGGGCCCTCTTCGGCGCCTTGCTGTTGGCGGGATTGATCAGCGCGGTTCTCGGCATGATCGGTGTCTTCATGCTCCACGCGAGCAACGAGGACTTCACGAGCACGCCTGCCTGGTTCGATATCGGCCTCGCCGTCGTCTTGGGCCCGTTCAGCGCCACCATGGCGGCCGTCGCCTACTTCATGCTGCGCCAGGGCAAGGAGAACGTCGACGTGAAGGAGATCGCCGCGGTGTTCGACTGATCGAGGTCGCGCCCCGACCTCAGTGTTACGCCAGGGGAACACGGTGTCACCGATGTGGCACCCCGCATTGGGCGCCGCTCCTCAGCGACGCTCGCGGCGCGCGTTCCCTGCCACGCCGTCGATGCCGTGGACAACGGCGACGAAGCGATCGCGCGCTGGCAGAAGGGGCCATTCGACCTCGCCGTCGTCGACCTCAAGATGCCCGGCACCGACGGCCTGACCGCGCTCGCCCGCATGCGTTCGGCCGATCCCGACGCCATCGTCGTGCTGATGACCGCGCACGGCACGATCGCGACCGCCGTCGAGGCCATGCGCCTGGGCGCCGCGGATTTCGTCACCAAACCGTTCTCGCTCGAAGAACTGCAGCTGCGCCTCGAGCGCGCCGTGCAGTTGCGCCGCACCACGCGCGAGAACAGCCACCTGCGGGCCATGCTCGATCGGCGGGGTGGCCAGGCCGGCCTCGTGGGTCAGAGCCCGGCGATGCAGAAGCTGTTGGCGCAGCTCGACCTGCTGTGCGACTCGGCGGCGACCGTGTTGCTGACCGGCGAATCGGGCACCGGCAAGGGGCTCGTGGCCAAGGCCCTGCACCTCGGTTCGCCACGGCGCGACGAGCCGTTCGTGGCCATGAACTGCGCCGCCGTGCCCGACACGCTGGTCGAGAGCGAACTCTTCGGCAGCGAGCCCGGCGCCTTCACGGGGGCACGCACACGGCGCCCGGGGCTGCTGTATCGGGCTCACAGGGGCACCCTGTTCCTCGACGAGATCGCCGACATGAGCCCAGCCATGCAAGCGAAGTTCGAACGTTTCCTGCAAGAACGCGAGTTCGTGCCGCTCGGCGGGCAGGAGCCCGTGCGCGTCGACGTGCGCGTGCTGGCGGCGAGCAACCGCGACCTGCCGGCGCGGGCCAAAGCCGGGGCGTTCCGGCCCGAACTGCTGTGGCGACTGGACGTGGTCAGCCTGCACGTGCCGCCGCTGCGCGAACGGCGCGAAGTCGTGCCGCTGCTGCTCGCGCACTGCCTGCAACGCCTCGCCAAGGACCGCGCGACCCCACCCTCGCTGACCGCCGACGCCATCGGCGCGATGATCGCCTACGACTGGCCCGGCAACGTGCGCGAACTCGAGAACGTCGTCGAGTGCATGGTCGTGCTGGCCGGGACGCGCACGGAGCTGAGCGTCGGCGACCTGCCGCGCGAGCTGCGCGGCGAGAGCAACACGGGGGAGAATCGGCCGACGACGCCTACGAAGCCGCGCGGGCCCGCTTTGACCGCATCTACTTCACCAACCTGCTGCGTCGCTGTGGCGGCAGCATCACCGAAGCCGCCCAGCGCGCCGGCATCTCGCGCGGCCACCTGCACCGCCGCGTGCGCGAACTCGGCTGCGATGCCGAGGCTGCCCGGCAGGCGGGTCGCGGCGGGGCGAACCCACCCGGGGGCGGTCCCGAGTGATCCCAGCGACCGGTACACAGGATCGGTACACTGGCACGGTCCTTGCCCGAGCGCGAGACATGAGCCCCTTCACGCGCGGGACCGGATCCGTGTTGCTCACCGCGCTGGGCACCACCGTTGTACTGCTCACCGCCTGCCACCACACGAGCCAGCCCGGCGCGCGGATCGACATCAAGATCCCAGCGCCCGCCGCCAGCGCCGATCGACCCACGAGCTTCGACGGACTGCACAACGTCGTGACGTATGCCGACAACCTCGTCTGCGGCAGCGTTCCCGAAGGAGCGGAAGGTCTCGAAACGCTGGCCTCGATGGGCATCCGCACGATCATCTCGGTCGACGGCAGCACCCCCGACGTGGCCAACGCACAGCGCCTGGGCATGCGCTACGTGCACCTGCCCGTCACCTACGACACCGTGACGGCGGCGCGGCAGAAGGAATTGGCGCAGGCGATCGCGACGCTGCCGGGCCCTGTCTACATGCACTGCCACCACGGCAAGCACCGCAGTGGCGCCGCGCTCGCGAGCGCTGTCGTTCTGGCCGGCAAGCTGACGCCCGAACATGCCATGGCGCGCATGCAAGTGTCGGGCACGGCCCCTGAATACACGGGTCTGTGGCAAGCCGTGCGCGAAGCCAAGCCGCTGTCGCCGAGCGAGCTAGCGGCCGACCCGAGCAGCTTCCCTTCGATCACCCGCGTCAGGGGCATGGTCGGCACGATGGCCGAGATCGACTCGGTCATCGACCTCGTCAAACAAGCCAAGCACGCGGGCTGGGCCGCGCCGAAGGACCACCCGGACCTCGTCGCCGGCAAAGAGACGAAGCGTCTGCATGCACTCTTCGCGCAGCTGACCGACGATGCCGACAGCAAGGCGTTGCCTACCGACTACCAGACGAAACTCGCGGCCGCGATCGAGACCAGCAAGGCGCTCGAAGACGCGGTGAAAGCGAGCGACGCGCCGCTCGCCGATCGCCTGCTCGAGCAACTCGGCAAGAGCTGCAAAGAGTGCCACAAGTCCCACCGCGACAATTGAACCGTCGCGGCAGCACCCGTCCGATGCCCCCCGTGCCATCCCCCGCTGTCATGCGCACTGTCCCCGCCTTCTCTGGCCCTGCCTTCTCTGGCCCTACCCTATCTGGCCCTACCTTCGCCGGCCTCGCCTTCGCTCACCTCGCCTTCACTGGCCTCGCCTGCACCCTCCTCCTGTTGGCCAGCTGCGGCGCCGAAGCTGGCAAGCAGGGGCCGATGGTCTACGTCGCGCTCGACGAACACTTCAGCCGACCGGTGCTCGAGGGCTTCGCCAAACAGCTCGGCATCGAAGTGCGGCAGCGCCACGATTCGGAGGCCAACAAGACCGTCGGCCTCGTCACCATGCTGCACGAGGAAAGTTCGAAGCCGCGCTGCTCCGTGTTCTGGAACAACGAACTCGCGCACACCGTGCGGTTGGCGCAGCAGGGTCTGCTCGAGCCGTACGATTCGCCGTCGGCGCACGACCTTCCTGCCGCCTTTCGCGACCCACAGAATCGCTGGACGGGTTTTGCCGCGCGCGCGCGCATCCTCATCGTCAACACCAAGCTGCTGCCCGACCCGAAGGACTGGCCTTCGAGCTACCAGGACCTCGTCGACCCCAAGTGGAAGGGTCGCTGCGCCATCGCCAAGCCGCTGACCGGCACGACGCTGACGCACTTCACGGCGCTGCGACAACTGCTGGGCGAAGCCGAGTTCACGAAGTGGCTCGACGGCATGGTGAAGAACGACGTGCAGTTCCTGGGCGGCAATGGACCGACGACGAGTGCGACGAGAGAGGGCCGCGTGGCCTGGGCGTTCACGGATACCGACGACTACAACGAAGCGAAGCAGAACGGCTTCCCGGTCGCGTGCGTCTTCCCCGATCAGAACGACGGTGGCATTGGCACGATGTTGATTCCCAACTCGGTCGCGCTGATCAAGGGCGGCCCCGACCCCGAGAACAGCAAGCGACTCATCGACAAGATCCTCGCCCGCGAAACCGAGGCGCTGCTGGCCGCCGCCGCAAGTGCGCAGATTCCGCTGCGCGCGTCGGTGGACGGACCAAGTGACCCGGCGATCAAGTCCATGGGCTCTTTCAAGGCCATGGCATGGAACCCCGAGGCGACCGCCAGCGACCTCGAGCGCTGCATCCGCGACTTCAGCAAGCGCTTTGGACTGTGAACGCGGCCTTCGGCGGCCAGCTACCAACGCGGCTGCCGCTGTGGCTCGCACTGGCCTTTCTAACCACGTTCGTGCTGCTGCCGCTCGGCTTGCTCGCGGCGCAGACTGTGTGGGGACCCGACGGCCTGACCCTCGAAGCATGGCGCACGCTCGCGTCTGACCAGAACGCGATCACGCAGTTGCTGGCTACCGTGCGGCTCGGACTCGCCGCAACCACACTCTCGCTGCTGCTCGGCGGTGGCCACGCCTGGGTCACGGTCGCGCGCGATTTACCCGGTGCCAGCTGGCTCGGCCCACTCGGTGTGGCCCCGCTCGTGGTGCCGCCGATCTTCGTCGCCATGGGTTTCGCCGACATCGGCAACGTATCGGGCTTCTGGCCGTGTGCGTTGCTGCTCGGCGTGGCGCACGCGCCGTTCGTCGCAGTGCTCGCTGCGCGCGGCCTGCGCGCGCAGGACGGCCGCGCCTACGAGTCGGCGTGGCTCTTGCGCGGCCGCGGCCGCAGCGAACTCTGGCTGTTGCGCGCGATCGCGCCCGAACTGCTCGCGGGCTGCCTGCTGGCGTTCTTGTTCACGGTCGCCGACCACGGCGTGCCCGAGTTCTTGACCGTGAAAGGCAAGACGTGGCACACCTACGCCGAGGGCATCTTCTCGCGCTGGAACCGGCGCGCCGTCGGCACCACGTTCGCGGACTTGCAGAGTCCGATCGTCGCGGCGATCCCGTTCTTGGTCGGCCTCGGTTGCTTGCTGTGGGCTTCGCTGCGCCTGCGCGCGGCTGCTCCCGATCGCGGCGTCGTGCGGCCGTTGCCCGTGCGTTCGCTCGGCAGGTGGCGCTGGCCGGCGCTGCTCGTGCCAGGGCTCTATCTCGGAGCCGGCATCGGTATCCCGGTCGTCGTGTTGGCGCGCTGGGCGCTCGGTTCGGCCCAACGCGTCGAACCGATGTCACTGCAGTATGCGCAGCAGAGCTTCGCCAAAGCCGTCGATCAGGGTCTGCCCGACCTCGTGCACTCGCTGTGGCTCGCCCTCGGTGTCGCGGTCATCGTCGTGCTGCTGGCACTGCCGCTCGCGCGCCAGTCGGGACGGCGCTGGCCCGCACTCGACCTCGTCTGTGCGCTGCCCGCGGCGATCCCGGCGATCTTGCTCGGTATCGGCCTCGTGCGCGCCTTCCACGACAGTCCTGTCTTGCGCAGCCTCGGCGGCGACTTCTACGACGGCTGGGGCTTTGCCGTCTGCGGCTACGCGGCGCGCTTCCTGCCGTTTGCGGCGCTGACGCTCGCAGCCCAGGTGCGGCGCCAATCGCTCGCCGCCGAAGAAGCGGCGCGCTTCGTGCAGCGTTCGCCAGCAACTCGCGCGCT
The DNA here is from genome assembly GCA_039921435.1 of Planctomycetota bacterium. Lineage (GTDB taxonomy): Bacteria > Planctomycetota > UBA1135 > UBA1135 > UBA2386 > DASVAL01. The sequence continues at coordinate 6,774 of JBDSBS010000103.1, forward strand.
GCGCATCCACCTCGTGCCGCTGCTGCCCGCCGTGTGGTCGGCGGCAGTGCTCGTGTTCGTGTTGGCGCTCCGCGAACTCGACCTCGCGGTCGTCTTGCCGGCCGCCAACGCCACCGCAGTGCGCCGCCTCGCCAACGCCGTGCACTTCCAACACGAAGATTGGAGCGGCGTCATCGCACTCATGCTCTTGTGCTTGGCCACACTCCTACCGCTGCTGCCGTCGCTGCTTGCCGGCCGCAAACTCTCGTCGCTCTCATGATCTCTGCCAT